>QNAT01000307.1 GCA_003641555.1 Thermotoga sp. | reverse complement strand
CGCCCAGTAAATGAAGGGAATAAGGTAAGCCAGGCTTTTTCCAACTCCTGTTCCTGCCTCGACGATGAGGTGCTCACCCTCATTGATCGCTCTCTCAACTTCCATAGCCATTTGAATCTGCTCTTTTCTTTCCTCGTAATGCTCAAGATGCTGGGCAACTATTCCCCTTTTTCCAAGTATCTCCTCTATGTTCTTCTCAATTGGCTTAACCTTTAAGCTCTTGGTCATTTATATATTATCCTTTATTTTCTCAAAATCTTTATCCATTGCAGCCACTTTCAATCCATTTATGCTGAATTTAGCATTTTTACCTTAGTCTTTTTAATAATGCTTTTTGAATTACCGAGAATCTATCCTTTACTCCAAAATCGCTATATACGCTCTCGGTAAGAGAACCTTGCGGATAGTTTGTTTTTTCTTGAATTGCCATCAGTTCTGTTACCACAAGTATAAACTCAACGCTAAATTCTCCAACTCTGTCCAACTCTTTAAAAGGCTCAACATGCTCTGGTTTAAAATACTGTAACTTTGGAGGAAAATAATTTATCGGTTTTATATGTTTGAACATTTCTAAAATATGATCTCTCAGTCTCAAAGTTAAGGATGGATTGTAAGCGTGTTTGACGTACATTTCTATGATTAAATGTACATGTTTAGGAGTTCTTTCTCTCTTTTTAGGTTCCTTAAACTTTACTATAAAGTCATAAGGTGATTCAGGTTTTTTGCCTGGATAGACTATAATTTCCACATTTCTCTTTGTTATGTATACAAGGTCATCTACTTTAAGCCGTTTAATTTTCCAGATCTTATAAGATGACTTTGTATAATAATAAACTCCTAATAAACATTTAGATATATTCATCACATTACCCCTCGCTTTTCCAGGTGGCTAAGTTCAATTTCTGCACCACGCTAATAATAGCATTCCATATTCAACCTCATACCTTCGAGTACAAGAATACCTAATATAAATTTGATTCGAGATTTAATACCGAGCATATAAAGTTATACCATCTCTTCTTTCTCTTGCTTTTCTAAGTTTCAATTTCTCACTTCATAAATAAGTAAATATTGATGTATTATTTTTAAATTTCTGCTCTTTACAGCCTCACTTTTAAATTTTTGTTCTTCCTGCGTAACAACCACAATTTCCTTTAGCCATAACTTATCAGTGGTGATTAAGTCTACCATCCTTTTGCCAAGAGGTTCGACAAATTCATCCACTCTTACATCCTGTGTTTGGATTACTACGAATCCTCCTTTGTTTATACGTGGTAATTTTTGCAAAATAATTTCTTTTGTTTTATCTAAATAGTTTTCGATATCTTCCCGAGAAAGAGAACCATTATTCAGAAATGGCGATTTTATGAAAAGTAAGCCTATCTTGTTTTCTTTGTCAAAAGATGTTTTGCTCGTGGAACAGGTACCAAAGGTCACAGTTAAATATCCATTTCCATTTGAATACCTATTAATTACGTTTTTATTCAGTCGTTCTTCAAAATCCTTTTCAGGGAAAATCCATACTGTTGTCGTCTCGAGTTGATCCACTTTTTTCAATGCAGGTTTTTCTATGAATGGTACAAAACTACCATATCCTGGGATTTTTTCTCTTATATTTGGAGAAGAAACAGATAGTTTGGGTTTTTCGAAAATTGGCAGATACTCATGAGCCAAAAGGAGGAAATTATATTTTATACTTTTTTCATACCAAAATCCTGTGGTCTTACAATTATGTTGTCTTTTAATAACTAACTCCTTCAACTTAAATCCTGCATCTAAAAAGACATTTATCGTTTTAAAACCTATTGGAACCACATGTTTTTTCTTTCTGGTATCTCCGATAAGAATTGCACATTTTCCTCCTGGCTTGAGTACTCGGTAACTCTCCTTAGCAACTTTGCTCATCTCTTCAAGAAAATCTTTAACGCTTAATTTTGACAGATCTCCATCGACTTTAGAGCTGTAATTTATTATTCCAGCATAAGGCGGGTGGGCACAGATAAGATCAATACTTCCATTTGCTAAATCTTTTAAATTTCTGGCGTCACCTACGGATACAATTGGCTCATATATTTGGCAGCTTTCCCAAAAATCGTTCGGCCTGCTAAATTTTAAATTTTCCTTTGTCAGACTTACTGCGGCAGGATTAATATCTCTAGCAATACAACGTCTGCCAAGCAGTTTTGCTTCCACTGCTGTTGTGCCACCACCAACAAAATAATCGAAAACTATATCTCCTGGTTTGCTATACTTAAGTATCACATTTCTGGGGATATAAGGAGACCAATTTCCCCTATATCTTCCATCATGTGTTGCCCAATTTCCTCTTTGCTTAAAACTCCATACTGTGCTGGTTTCTTCCTTAAAATTCTTCGGTGCCCAGTATTTTATCTTCTTAGGTTTCTTAAGAACCGAAATATTGATACCGTACGCCTCAGTTATAATTTTCTCAAGCTCCCTAAAGGTAATGTTGAATATTGTTCCAATTTCTGCGTCGGGCAATCCACTTTCCTTTGCTTTTAATACTGCTTTCTTAAACTCGCTTTCTCCATGCATTTTCCTTAAATGTTCCCCCATGTTCTCATTTGTCCTTACTTTACATATTGGACACACCTTATAGTTAACCATAATATGATTCTCCCTTTTTCGAGGATTTTTCTGCTTCTCTACCACTTTTTATAATCTCGTAAGAGAAATATCCACTGTTAGGTAACCTTCTACAAATATTTGTGAACAGCTTTTTCCACTTTGTTTCAATCCACGAAGTATTCATAGGTCTTATTAGAGGGAAGCAATGTAGCAAAGAAGGCAAGGACATCCTCCGGATGAGGGGGACAGCCGGGGATATAGTCATCCTTACCCTTGTATTTTTTAGTGCAGGAGCCGAACTTGATCAGCTTCCCTTCATATGTAGCAGGTGGAGCTACTGTCTGTCCAAACATAATGGTGTAAGGCTTGAGAAGATAT
>QNAT01000306.1 GCA_003641555.1 Thermotoga sp. | reverse complement strand
GTGTATAAACATTGTAGTATTACAACTACAGAGAAAGGAGGCGAATTATATGGCAGCACTTGCAGCGGATATGAAACATTATTTAGAACAATTTCAGGATCTTTTGAAAAAGGCAGGAGAAATGGAACCAGGCTATGCAAAAGCGCTTATGGAGTTTGTAAAGCAAGCAGAGAAACCAGGAGCGCTTTCCACAAAGACAAAAGAACTCATTTCCATTGCCTTAGGGATAACGGCACATTGTCCATTCTGCATCGCCTTTCATGTAAATAATGCGATCAAAGAAGGGGCAACGAAACAGGAGATCTGTGAGGCAGGTCTTGTGGCAGGACTTATGGGTGGTGGCCCAGCAGTTGCCTATTTGAGGTATTTGCTCGATGCGTGTGATCAATTCGGCGCAAAGTGAATTTTTGAATTGAAAAAGATACAGAGAATGGGAGGTAATGCTTTTTCTCTCTGTGTCTTTTTTATGGATTTAGGATCTTTTATAGGAGGTCTTATGAATGGAAGAGTTTGATGTTGCGATCATCGGCTCGGGATCTGCAGGATATGTTGCAGCTATAAGAGCGGCAGACCTGGGCAAAAAAGTTGTAGTTATCGAACACAGGGAATTGGGAGGAACATGTCTGAATAGAGGTTGTATTCCAACGAAGGCGCTTCTTAAATCTGCAGAGGTATATTCTCTTGTTAAAGGAACAAGTGTATTTGGCATTTCGGCAGAGGATGTAACATACGATCTAAATGCAATTCAATTGAGAAAGAAAAGTGTTGTAAAGAGACTTGTATCGGGTGTAGAATTCCTTTTGAAATCGAGAAAAGTAACCATAAAAAAGGGAAAAGGGAAGATCATCGATGAACAGGTAGTTGAGATCACGAGTGGTGGTACGAAGGAAAGGGTGAAGGCAAAGGCAATAGTCGTTGCGACTGGTTCTGAACCAGCACAGATCCCTGCTTTTAAGATCGATAGGAAGAATGTCTTAACGAGCGATGAAGGGCTGGAATTCACAGAGCTTCCTGGAGATATCCTCATAGTTGGGGCAGGAGCGATAGGGATAGAATTCGCCGCCTTTTTATCCACATTTGGAACAAAGGTTACCATGGTTGAAATGATGCCTCAGGTTGTACCGACCATGAGAGACAAGAAGTTAGCAAGGATAGTAGAACGTATACTCACGAAGAAAGGGATTCGAGTGAGAACGGGTACGAAGATAGAGAATATCGAAATAAAGGAAGAAGGGAAGGTCTTTTCCACATTGAGTAATGGAGAAACGATTCAAAGTGAAAAGGTACTGGTATCCATTGGAAGGAAGCTGAATTCGGAGAATTTGGGTTTAGAAGAGCTTGGCGTAAAGGTAGAGAAGGGGAGGATCCTGGTAGACGAAAGATTGGAGACAAACGTTCCAAACGTGTATGCCATCGGTGACGTGATCGGAGGAATGCTACTCGCCCACAAGGCACAGCGTGAAGGAGTAGTAGTTGCGGAAATCATAGCGGGAATGGATGTCAGGATGGACTACAGAGTGGTACCCTGGGCGATTTTCTCTTCTCCTGAGATCGCATCCGTAGGAATGACGGAAGAAGAAGCGAAAGAGAGTGGGATAGGTGTGATTATGGGAGAATTTCCATTCACGGCAAGTGGCAAGGCGGTTGCAATGAATGAGATGGATGGAGAAGTGAAGGTAGTGGCGAAGAAGGATACGAAGGAGATCATAGGGGCTCAGATCGTAGGTCCAGAGGCATCGGTCATGATCGCCGAGTTAGCCCTTGCTGTAGAAAAGAACCTCACACTCGGTGACATTGCGAATACGGTCCACACCCATCCCACTTTACCAGAAGCGTCAATGGAAGCCTGTAAAGATGGATTAGGCGAAGTTATCCATATGGTAAAAAAATAGAGTGGATGACAACGATGAGAATAATATATCAAGTTAAAAAGTATTACTGCGAGGGGGATATTCCGAAGATATCCAAAGATTAAAAAAGAACTGTGGGAGGAAGGTTTTAGTCAGATGGATATTATGTTGCAATTGTTGGTGAGAGATGTAACCAGTCAAAAGTAGAAAAAAAGCAAGGTAAACCGAAGGAAGAATTAAGACAGATAATGTTGTTCCAGTTTTTGATACCCTATGGCTTGCCATAGGGTCATTTATGCTATCAATTTCTTTGGAGAATCGTGGATATAAAATTTCGCCAGAGTAATCTTATATATAAAACTAAAGGAACCGATATCAATACTCCTATTACCCCGAAGATCTTACCCATGATCAATATTGCTACAAGTACAGCCACTGCATTGATTTTCACAGCTATACCCAGTATTTTCAATTCCCAGATGAAGGCAAAGGTGTTTATACCGATCACGAGTAAAATGACTTTCATCACGCCGCCTACCCCTATGGATAATCCTACTAACAGCATTGGTATAGCAGCGAGTATCACACCTATAACCGGTACAAGGTTCGTTATGCCTGCCCATGCACCCAATAAAAAGGCATAACCCACACCTGCGAAATACAGTCCGAAGCCGCTTAATATACCAACAGTTGTTGCTACAACTACCTGAGCACCGACATATCTTCTCACTTGACCGTAGAGCGATTTCAAAAATGGTTTCATTTTCTCATGTGTAGAAGCAGGAAATAGATATATAACCTTTGATCTAAAGGATGGAAAGTAATATATGCCATATATGGATATCAATATTATGTAAAATGCCATTGACAGGAGTGATGGGATCTTCACCGTGATGTAGGTTATAGTTTTGGAAATAAATTCGAAGAACTTCGGTGTTATGTAATTCAATATCGATTCCATGGTTTGTATATCCCGAGGTCTTTTGAAATATTTTTCCCACTGCTTTTTTTCGAAGAAGTCGATCATGAAATTGTAAAAGTTAGAAAATTGCTTTGTTACTGTTGGTATTAAGAAATATAAAAGTAGTGTTATGGCTATCGATATTATGGCAAAGGCCAGCACTATACTT
>QNAT01000305.1 GCA_003641555.1 Thermotoga sp. | reverse complement strand
CACAAAGCAAATTTTTCACTTCTATCACCTTTCATTTGTTCTTGCCATTATCTCCTTCATCTTCGCCTCTACTCCCATTTTCTTTCCAGGAACACACTTTCCTATGGCTTCACCTTTGTACACAATCGCTTTGGCATATGCCTCACAGCCTGGATAACCACATAGACCACAATTTGCACCTGGCAGCACTTTTACAAGTTCGGTTACTCTTGAATCTTCCTTTACTTCGAATTTTTTTGCTGCTATACCAAGGCCGATTCCCGCTGCAAAGCCCATAGCAGTAAGTAAGATTACGCCATAAAGAAATTGGATCATCTACTGTCCACCTACCTTTCCTCACATCTTGACTAATCCTTTGAATCCCATAAATGCCATGGATAATAAGCTTGCCGCTATCAATACCGATGCCATGCCGGCAAACGGCTTTGGAATATCTGCAAATTCCAACCTTTCTCTTATGGACGCGAATATGACCAGAGCAAGGGCAAAACCTACGGATGCCCCTATAGCATTGACGAGAGATTCTAAGAAATTATACTCGAGTTGAGAGTTCAAAAGGGCTATCCCAAGTATCGCACAATTCGTTGTTATTAAGGGTAGATATATACCCAATGCTTCATAAAGGGTAGGACTCGCTTTCTTCATGAATATCTCAACGAACTGCACTAAGGCAGCTATGACCAATATAAAGGTTATTATTTTGAGATATTCTATACCCCATACCTTGAGTAATGCGTCTATGAACCATGCTGCCGTTGAGGAAAGTATCATGACGAATATGACAGATATCCCCATACCTACTGCCGTATCCAGTTTCCTGGATACCCCTAAAAACGGACAGATACCCAAAAATCTCGATAAGATGAGATTATTTATCAACATTGCCGATATAAGTATAAAAAAGAGTTTCATCTCGATCACTCCTTATGCCTTTTTCTTTGTCTGCCCTATGGCATTGAACATACCCAATAATAGACCCATCATAAGAAATCCACCTGGCGGTAGGATCATGACGAAGATATTGAGTGCATTTCCCCATATCGTTATTCCGAATATCGTACCACTACCCAGTAATTCTCTCGTAGCTCCTAACAATGTCAAAGCTGTTGTGAACCCTACTCCCATACCAAGACCATCTATAAAGGAGCGTTTGACTGTGTTCTTAGATGCGAATGCCTCTGCTCTTCCCATTATTATACAGTTAACCACTATTAAAGGCACGTACAATGCAAGTGTTTTCCACAACTCATAGGTGAATGCGTGCATCAACATATCTATCACTGTAACGAAGGAGGCTATAACCACTATGAATATAGGAATCCTGATCCTATTTGGTACCACTTTTCTTATAGAGGAGATCACCACGTTTGATAATACCAGGACTATGAATGTTGCAACACCCATACCAAATCCATTTATCGCATTAGTTGTAGTGGCAAGTGTTGGACACATACCCAGAACCTGGACAAATGTTGGGTTTTCCCGTATTATACCCTTCGTGAACTCTTTCCAAATGGTTTTGTTATCCACTCTCATTCACTTCCCTTCAATTGTGATTTTAACCATTCGAACGTTGCTTGCAACGCATTGGTAACCCCACGTGGTGTTATCGTAGCGCCGGTCATGATATCACTCGTTTGTATTATTCCTCTTTTCTTCAAATCCTCTATTCCTTTCATGGTTTTTTGAGGTTGAACTCTTGCATCTTTATTAACTTTGAGACCATATTTTGATACAACATCCGAATTTATCCCAAAGAATCTCTCTTCAACCTTCTTTTCAGCTATCTTTGCCCCTAATCCTGGGGTCTCTTGAGAATAGTCCACGATTTCTACAGCATTTTCTGTTATCTCCTTGCCATCGTAGATGAAACTACCGATCACAACAACACTGCCACCAAAGCCTACTCCACTGAATTGGACGACAAATATCTCATTACCATTTGTGGCTTTAAACTCATAAACAGGGGAGATAATTTTGGCATTCTTTGCTTTATCCTTGTATACAATGCCAGATTTATCCTCTTTCCATATCTTTGCTTTTAATTCTCCGGGTGTTTTCGGAATGTTTTCTCTGTCGATGAGAAGATCACCGGTCTTCGTATTCAGGAGAACAACACGTATCGCCTTCAACTTCGCACTCAGATCTGCTTTTTCCATAGAACGCTTTGAGATCATATATATTATTCCTAATGCACTTGCAGCTATTAAACACACCAATCCAAGGATTATACCAAGTTTCCATGCTTCACGCACGGCTCTTCACCTCCCCCAGTCTTCGGGGATGCGATACTTTTTCTATAAACGGGACTAATGCATTCATTATTAGTATCGAAAATGAGACACCTTCAGGATATCCGCCAAAGTATCGTATGAGCATAGTTAATGCACCACAACCTACACCGAAGATCACCATCCCTTTGGGTGTTTCAGGACTGGTTACCATATCGGTTGCCATGAATATCGCTCCAAGTAATAAACCTCCCGAAACTACATGGAATATCGGATCACCATATTTCCCCGGATTTACAAGCCAGAATATAGCAGATATGCCTGCAACTGTCCCTACATAACTCACAGGTATATGCCAGGTAATCACATGTCTCAAAAGAAGATAAGCCCCACCTATGATCAAAGCGATCGCTGATATCTCTCCTGCAGATCCGGGAATATTTCCAATAAATGCGTTGAATCTTTCATGCGCCTGAATTATGCCATTCTCTTTGAGTAAGGCAAGTGGTGTAGCAGTAGTTTGAAGGTCATAGGATGCCCTTGTGAAGTGTAACCATGCCGGTTTTACCCATGTTGTCATCTGAAGGGGAAAAGATATGAGCAAGAATACCCTTCCTATCAGAGCGGGGTTGAGAAAATTGTGTCCTAATCCTCCGAAGACATGTTTGCCTACAAACAGTGCGAATAAGAGTCCTATTATGAAGAGGAACATGGGAAAGGATGCAGGTATGTTTAGAGCGAGTAGCAAGCCT
>QNAT01000304.1 GCA_003641555.1 Thermotoga sp. | reverse complement strand
GCCACTGCTGCAGCATGAGCACTCGGCATTCCCCCAGTTTTAAGGAGTACATGCCAATCCACTTTCTTGTCTAACGCCATTCTCACAAATCTTGCTGCAGACCATGCTATTATTACTTGCCATAGGATTTTATTACAAAATAACCCGAGTATTTCCATATCTTGCCTTCTCTTATATCACAGCCCCCATTTTAAAGATGGGGGCTGTGATCTTTTGCCTGTAACTATTAGAAACTCGATTCCATATCGAAGTCGATGACTGTAACTGCCTCTCCAGCACTTGTCCAATATATGTGATAGTTAACAGAAGTGTATAGCCCAGGCGTTATCGGATATTTTAACTTCAAGGTAGCCATGGCATTCTCGTTTGTGAAAATACCCCTGATGTCGGTCGCTTCTTTC
This sequence comes from Thermotoga sp., assembly GCA_003641555.1. GTDB lineage: Bacteria > Thermotogota > Thermotogae > B3-G13 > B3-G13 > B3-G13. Next base: position 2,589 of record QNAT01000304.1, on the reverse strand, counting down.
GTTAGAAATTTCTTTTGAATATACCCTGTTTCTACAATTATGGGTTGTGTACCTTTACTTAAAGGAGGTACTTTGGCAATTGCCTTACCTTGCAAGATCGGCGAGTCGGCGTAATTGTCGTAATCCTCATAATTAATGCTTATAGTGGCGAGATCGAAGACATTCCCCTGCAGGTAAGCATACCAACCTGCGCTTTCGGTTGCAATATTGGTAGGATACGGTAATGCTCGAATATCAGTAGGAAAGACCGTTGGACTGGCTTCGCTTAGCTTCGCCAGGGTATATTCTTTCCTCGTAAGATAGTTATTACTGAAGTAATCTGGCGCGAATTTTGGTGTAAAGTATCGATATCCTCCACCTATAGCGAATGGTCCAAAGTTACCCAATGCTCCTATGGAGTAACCATATCCTTCATTTTGCTCCTTGAGAAAGAAGTTGTTCCAGGCAAACTCAGCATAGGGTGTGAATATTCCAAAGTGATAGGATGCATCAACGTCCCCAGCATAGTGAATGTATTCACGATTCCACACATCGAATACTGTAGAACCGCATCCTTTCGTTGCAAATGTACCGGTACTTTCGCTGTCAAATATTTGAGAAGTACCGATGGATAATCCCCTGAAGAGGGGTAAAACGCCTCCCATGTCATATTCAAGCCTACCAACGTACAGTGTGGATGTTTGAGCTATATGTTCGGGAATCTCCTGAATAGGCCACCATTGTGTTATGTAAAAAGGAAGGAGTGTTTTTACCGTTGCATTCAAAGCACTCAACCTCACATCTACACCTTTGAGATGCCTTTCGTAATAGTTTCTCATCAAGAGGAAATCGTAGGTTTGAGGATCTATTTCACCATATTTGAGTCCGAAGTTCCTGGTTTCGAATCCTACCCATCTAATGTTAAAGGCATTTATTACATCAGTCGCAGCACTCTCACCAAATCTTATATTACCCTCTGAATCTCTCAAGATATAACATTCCAGGCCCATGCTGAGGGGGGTCCCAAACATCCTTTTGAAATCCTTTGAAATCCTGTATCCGAAGTATGTGGTTGTCCCTACCTTATTTGTACCCATTCCTATTCCAAATCCGCTGGGAGCGGGCTGTGGAGCTGGAGCAGGTGCGGATGGAGTAGGAGCTGCCTCTTTGGCTTTCTCTTCGGGAGGTAATGGTTTCAAAGGTTCAGGTGGAGTAGGAGATTCTTTGGGTTTTACGAATGTTTCCTTGCCAGCAGGTACTGTTATAGGCGCGCCCATAGCACCTCTCACAAGGACAGATCCCTCATATACTCTTACACGTGCAACACCATCGGGAGAGAGTAATACCTCGAAATCCGTTCCTCTAACCCCTGCTGTTGCCGAACCTGCCTTGACCGTAAACTTGGATTTATTTTTCAGAAGATTGGTTACTTTATTTCTAACACCGCCCTTTAATACCCTTAAGACAGTTTCAGTTTGTGCGGAATTATCGCGATTGTACTTTAGATGTTCTATTAATACCTGCGAATTTGGCTGGACCTCCACTGTCGAGCCATTCCTCATTTCCAATATGGCTCTTCCAGTCTTCCAGGTAAGAATTTGCTCACCTTCATGTAATTTCTTACCTGCCTTTAATGTGTTCCATAGTTTACCTTTCTTTTCCAGGTAAAGCGTATCCCCCTCTACCTTTTTGGCAAGGATATAATCTACATCCCAAACTATCCCACGAGATACTGCCTTGAGATATAGATACCCTTGAGCCTTCACCTTGTTCACTGTTACTTCTATCACTGCGGTACCTGGTTGGGTAGTTGAGTAAATATCAACATATCCCTTGCCGCCTTTTATGAGCACGTTTTTAACCTGTGAACCTTTCTCGTCAAATTTACCAAGTGTAGTAGTTAAGGTTGCAACAAGTGTTTGCTCTTCGATCCACGTGGCAGGGGTAGATGTAACACTTATTTCGATCTCCGCTTTGGATATACCATTGGCAGGTATATTTTCAGGATTGACACCTACATTCACCGAAACTACATTTCCATTGGCAAAAGAAAAACCAAGTACAAAAAACACTCCCAGGATCAGCAATACAAATACCCTCTTCATAGTATCCTCCTCCTTATTAGATATTACCCTTTTATTTGGCTTGTTCTTAGGGTCTCAATCCCCTTTGAGATCATTACTTTTTTTGATAACTGTATTTACTATAACACAAATCATCCTGTCCATACAAGTCTTATTGACTGTATGTATAGTGTAAGATAAAGTGGAGGGTAGATGAGTAATGTTAAATTGAATGCCAGATTCGTGATGATTAGCGCTAATTCGTGGCCGATATAATCTAACATCTATCGAGTTTCTGTAGCGATTTAATGTTTTCTTTGGTTTGTTTGACTTGTATCAAGACAAAAGAAATGAACATAAAAGGGGTATCGCAAAACAAAGGTATTTGAAAACAAAATGTTAAGATACGATCGTTTCAAAAGGATCGTAGGGACAGGTTTTTAAACCTGTCCGATTCACCGTAGGTGAATGACGTTATGGGACTGCGTCCCATCGGACAGGAGGTAAACTCCCGTCCCTACGGTTATGAGAATGCATAGTGTGAAAT
>QNAT01000303.1 GCA_003641555.1 Thermotoga sp. | reverse complement strand
GTCTTTTCCTGTGTCTGAGAGTTTAGAAGTAAACGTAAGACATGATGGACCGATGTTGAATAGTGTAGATATAGAATTGGGAGGCATGTTGAGACTTACTGATGTATTGAAGGGGAATAATGTGATAATCGCGGAATTGGAAAAGAATTCAACTGAGCGATATAATTCTTTACCCATTGTTATCACCAGCATATCCAATGATGAAGAGTCCGATATTATAGGAAAGAAGATCGGTAAACTCCTTGATGGTAGAATATTAAAAAGTGATGTTGCGTTAAAAGTGAAATATTCCAATAACAGCAAAGACAGGGGATATGGTTTACATATTATCCTCACACATGACAGTTCCTCCTTGAGAAAATGGCAAGGGGTGCGAATATTCTATTATCCTTATTCACCACTTCCTGGTAGGAGTGTTTCGACAGCCAATTACGATCTATCCAGAGATATTCAGAAATACTTTCTCAAGACTTCTATCCATTGTGTAATAGATAAAGAATTCCTACGTCCATTGGAGGATTCCACTATTCCAACTGTGCTCATAGCCTTTTACATGAAGGAAGTGAATCAGATGAGTATTGATGAAATAACAATCGCAACGGTAAAAGGTATCATCGATTTTCTGGAAGGAGAAAGATAGATGTATATCTACGGAAGGAACATAATTCGTGAAGCGTTGAAAGCAAACATTGTATTACATCGCGTGTATTATCTTTTATCTCCCGGATCCGACCGGGATTTCAAAAGGCTTTTGAATACATTGGAATCTCGAAAGGTGCCCCTGATCTCTTCGACAGAAAGGTCCTTGAATCGAGTAACGCACAGCGCAAAACATCAAGGAATTGTAGCAGATATTGGCGATTTTCCTTACGTAACCTTAGATAAAGTACTTGAATCGGGTAAGAGACCGTACTTTTTCATTATGCTGGATAGAATACAGGATCCACGAAATCTCGGTGCTATAATGAGAATAGCAGCGGGTGTCGGAGCAACGAGTGTTATAAAATCTGTAATAGATTCAGTAGATGTTACGCCAACTGTCATAAAGGCATCTGCAGGTTTTGCCTTCCGCATACCTGTGGTGAAATGTAATAATCTGAAAGTCTGCATAAATATATTGAAAGAGCGAGAGGTTTGGATATACGGAACCGCAAGAGAAGGTAAGCTACTGTGGGACGTAGATATGAAGGAAAATTCAGCAATGTTATTTGGTAACGAAGGAAATGGGATAAAAAAGAGTATACTTAATAGATGTGATGAGGTCATAAAGATTCCGATGGAAAACGATGTAGAATCGTTAAACGTTTCAAACGCCGCGGCTGTAATATCTTATGAACTCTTAAGGCAAAGGAGTATAAAATAATTCTGGTGCGTGGTAAAATGGATAAAATGGTAGAGATCGCAAAAAAGATAATAACAGAAGAGTTGGAAAAAAAGGAATTTAAGGTATTAAAAACCCTTCTTTTTGGTAGTAGAAAAAGAGGCGATTATAGGAAAAATGGCGATTGGGATTTCCTTGTAATCCTGAATAACGATGTTGATTTTAAGAAAAAACAAGAAATAAACTTGAAGATAAAGAGGAGATTAGCGGGAAGAGAGATTCCAAATGATATTTTCATTAATCCAAAAAATTATGTGGAAAGATATAGAAAAGATTTGGGAGGGATACCATACTATGCGTCGAAGGAAGGAAAAGAAATATGAATGAAGACACTGTAGAAAACCGGATTTGTAGGGCAAAAAGAGATTTGAAAATAGGAAAAGATGAAATGAAGATGAAAGAACCAGCAACTTATGCTATGTAGGATGTGATAAAACATGGGTAAAGTCATAGAACTTCCGAATGATGTTGTGAGGAAGATAGCCGCTGGAGAAGTGGTGGAACGGCCTGCATCCGTCGTTAAAGAACTCGTGGAAAATTCTCTGGATGCCAATGTTAGGCGCATCGATGTAAGGATTGCCGAGGGTGGGAAAGAACGCATAGAAGTAATAGATGATGGTGATGGTATGTCTTACGATGACCTCGTCACGGCGGTAAAACCCCATACCACGAGTAAGATAAGTAGATGGGAAGACCTCTTCGCATTACAAAGCTATGGTTTTCGCGGTGAAGCCCTGTATTCCATAGGTACGGTATCCGAGATGGAGATCTTCAGCCGAATGGAAGGAGAAGAGAGCGGTCAAACTATATTGATGAAGGGAGGCAAACTCGTATACGCCAAACATGTGCAAACTGATAAGGGCACGAGGGTAATTGTTAGAAAACTCTTTTATAATGTGCCCGTGAGGCGGAAATTTTTGAAATCTGTTAACGTGGAATCAAGGATGGTGATAGAAATGATGCAGAGATTTGCCATTGCACATCCAAATATCCACGTAACCCTTATCAAAGATGGAGAAGTGGTCTACAATTTACCTCCTTCAGTTGATCCCCTGGAAAACATCAAGATGCTCTTTCCCTGGGTGAAAACGGATATGCTCATGGAGTTAAACAATACTGTAGAAGGCATAACGATAAGAGGATACATATCGAAACCGACGTACAGCAGGAAGAACAGACTTTACGAAATGTGCTTTGTAAACAACAGATATGTGAGAAGTGGCTATATCCTCAAGGCGATAGAAGAAGGTTATGGTTCGTTCATGGAAAAAGGGTCTTTCCCCTTTGCCATCATCTTCATAGATCTCCCCCCTGAAGAGGTCGACGTCAACGTTCATCCCCAGAAATTGGAAGTTAAGTTCGCTGCTGTTGATAAGGTCTTTGGAAGTGTGGTAAAAAGTGTTAGGGATGTCTTACGTACGATGAACCCACTGCCATTCGTGCTGAAATCCACCTCAAAGGCTGATGCGTACACTGATGTAAAGCCAACTCCACCGGCAGAGAAACAGATGCGAGAGGCGCCTTTTCCCGGATATCAAGCACCTTCCAAAATATATTCCGCTTCACGAGGTGTGGACAACCAGATTCGGACTCCGACCACTAAACCCCAGAAGATAAAG
>QNAT01000302.1 GCA_003641555.1 Thermotoga sp. | reverse complement strand
CTATAATTATACCTGTAAAAGGTTTATTTTTCCAGAGGACGGAGGCTGTATAATAAAAATGGTTGATGGGACATTTGACCAAATTCCCACAAAAACTAACCTTTTCTCATACATACTTGAACTCCGCTTTCATTTATCTTATACTTCTATCATACAAGACGCAGAGAAAACATTGATGTTGGATGAGTAGATGAGTAATGCTAAATTGATTCGTGATAATTAGTGTTAATTTGTGGCTGAACATAATAATGGGTTGACATTTTACAACCACAAGGTCGATGAATTTAATGAGATCTCGTGTAACTCAGATACTCACTTAGTTGGAGGTGCTCAATGTGTAGAATAATGGTAGATCTATCAACATTTTTGCAAAATGTAAAGATAGTAAGGAAAATGATCGGAAATGGAATTAAGATCCTCTTTCCCGTAAAATCAAACGCTTATGGTCATGGGATCATTGAAATGTCTAAGGCTGCTGAAAAAGCAGGGATAGATTACCTTGGCGTGGCAAATATTCGGGAAGCGAGAATCATTCGAGAGGCAGGAATAAAACTTCCCATCCTCATTTTATTTCCCATGTTACCCGGGGATATCGATGAATCAATCGGATTAAACGTATCGATCACGGTTACAGATACGAAATTTGCTCAGTTATTAGATCATAAGGCTCGAATCTACCATCATTCCATTCCAATCCATATAAACGTTGATACAGGGATCGGGAGAAGTGGGATCTTTCGAGAGGAAGTTCTGCCCTTTTTCAAAATGTTGGGAGAATTGGATCATCTAAAAATAGAAGGGATCTTCAGTCATTTCAGTGCTGCTTCTTCTGAGAAACCCGATGACAAGGATTATACACTCATGCAAATCAAAGAATTCAATTCTATCCTTAAAGAATTGGATAGACTGGGGATGCTTCCACGATTGTGTCATATCGCTAATTCTGCTGGTCTGATTCAATATCCTGACCTTATAACAGCGGGTTATCTCAACATGGTCAGACCAGGAACTCTTCTCTACGGATATCCAGAAGTAAAAAGGGAATGGACTAAAACGATAAAACCCATAATGTCTTTACTCGTTCCCATTGTGCAGATCAAGACATTCCCGGCAAACAAATTTATCAGTTACGGTAGAACTTACAAAACAACACGATCAACAAGAATAGCTTTTCTACCTACCGGGTATGGCAATGGTCTGATAAGACGTTTATCTAATACGGGCAAGGTAATAATAAAGGGAAAAGAAGCTCCTATAGTAGGTCATATATGTATGGAACAAACGATGATCGATATCACAGATATACCAGGAGTAGAGGTGGGCGAGGAAGTGGAAATATTGAGTCCTCGAATGCCTGCAGATCGGATTGCACAAAGTATTGATGCCGATCTCACTGAAATATTGACTTCTTTCTCAGGAAAGTTTGAATACGTATATATTAGATGAGTTTAATGAATTTTGTGAGTTTGTCAACTCACGTAACTTATATATGCAGCAAAGACTCTATGTCAAATACCTTTCTGTTCTTTCATAGAGAGCCTATCTCCAAAGAGATGGCTTTACCTCTATGGTAAATAAAGTATTCTTTGAGGTGACTGAGGGATATATTTGACATCAGAATTCTCATTCTGAAATTTGGTTAGATCCTCTCAGCCATCTCAAGTTATAAAGTATATTTTATACCTACGAAATTCGGTAATCTTATGAATTCCTTTGGCATCATTCCCAATAGGACCTTTTTGAATCCACCACAAAATACATCTTGCCTTCTTCATTCAAATCTTCCCTACTTTTTAACTTGAAACTTTTGTCAATTCCAGATAATTTTGCCACAATAGAATTAGAATTTTTATTCCTTTCACTCCCTTCTATTTTCCTAATGGAAGTGATTTTTTATCCTTCGTCAATCACTCCATCAACTTTTTTTATTATACAGCCTATAATTTTCATAGTATCACTCCTTTTAGTGGTATAATGTTGCTGTATAATTTTTATAGGAAACCTCCTGTTTGTTTTTTGGTTTAGATGCATTATACATGAAAGCAGGAGTTTTTTTCTGTAACGAGTGATTTCCCTTTATATATCTTATTTCACCTAATGGGTGAAAAACACAAGACCATAAAATCTATGATGAATAAAGAGAAGTTACACTGTTTTTTCGTCTCTATCTGGGATTTAGGGTGGTTAGGTAATACAGTCTCAGCGATCTAAGTCCGATCCACAAATCTTTTTATCCCCTCGAGTATATGTTCAGGATCTAGATGTGCTTCTTCCATGATTTCATCAAGAGTTCCGCCAGTCCTCCAACGATTATCCCAATCGGAAGAAAGAGAATACAACGCACAACGCTTCGTAGCCAGCCAATCTTCAACCGCTTTCAAAGATTCATTTGTTATCACCATGGATTCTTTCCATTCTTCCCATGGCAATACTTTTTTTCGGTATTTCGATGGTTGCAGATCAAAAAGCTCTTTAGAGGGAATTGCAACTATCTTCAAATTGTATTTGGCATCGATTTCCTTTATTATTTTGATAAGGTTATATGTTGACATTGTCCCACGTACCAGAATAGTTCCATCTCTTCTACCTTGTTTAAAATCTCTTAAAATGTATGCACCATGCGCTGCTTCAAAATGAGAAGGAAGACGAAGTTTTTCTCTATCGGGAATCTCGATCGATGGCCTTGTTAAGTGAAGTGCAACAATTGGTATATCAGTTGCAAATGCTGATCCTAATAAAACAGGGACTTCATTAGCTTCCCATGGATAAAGATTTATTATATGTCCTTTGGGAAAAAGTTGTGTAACTACAGGAGAAAAGATTCCAAAATGGGTACGAGAATCATCGGCGGTTTCTGGACCAGAATGCCCTACAATCCATAAAACCTTTCCAAGTTTCATAGGACAATCCTGTGCCATTTGAGAAAATAATCTGAACAATCCATACTTAAGATAAGAAAATGCACCGTAAGTAGAAGTCGCTGTATAAAATCCATTGAAAGATGTAAATG
>QNAT01000301.1 GCA_003641555.1 Thermotoga sp. | reverse complement strand
CTGCATAGGGCTTTTTATTGGAAAGTTTTATATATGCCACATTTGCCTTCTGATCATAGCTAACCTTCATTTACCTCACCTCAATCTTATTGTACACTAAAGTTTTGAGAATTCAAAGATCACAAATATCGAGTTTACCAAACTCACCCATTAAGGGTATTGCAAAACAGAGGTATTTGAAAATAGAATGTTAAGGTGTGATCGTTTCAAAAGAGTCGTAGGGACAGGTTTTTAAACCTGTCCGATGGAACGGAGTTCCATAATATCATTTGCCTCTGGCGAATCGGACAGGAGGTAAACTCCCGTCCCTACGGTTACAGTAGTGTATAGTATAAGATGAAAATTGTCCCGTTGAGGTTTTGACTTTTTCTTTGGTTCGTTTCTTTTGTATCAAGACAAAAGAAATGAACATAATAACGGTGCAGAAATTATGGGTCTCGCTCTATCGTACCAAATACAGAAATGGACGAAGATCTCAATGACCAAAGATGATCGCCGCAATTCCAAGTGGAATTATAATTCCTGCTATTATTCCAATGATCGCTATGGCTGTACGATCTCTTTCCTTTTGCATCTGTAGTTCCAGTTCTTTCTTCCTTATCTCTTCACTCTCATTTCTTTCACTGCTTTTAGTAAACTCTTCTTCTTTTCCAAAAGGCATCAGTCTTACGGAGAGCTTTATGTTCTTTAACGTTCCTTTCTCAAAATCATAACCCGCTGCTCCATCGATGGCAAATTGTCTGAGATTCCAGCCCAGGCCGAATTGGATCGACTTTCCAGGACTGACGTTTGTCGTATCTAAGGTAATACCTGATTGCCCAACTCTGAAAGTGAAATCATCGAGAGTAGCCTTTGCTCCGATATTCACCGTCTTCATCTTGTTATTCTCGAAATTCCCCTGTGCCAGCACCCTGAAATCGAGATTTGCGATATCGAAACCAGTACTCACTCCAATGCCAAATAACCTTTTGAAATCCTTTAAGATGATACCTGCTCCCAGGATGGGGGTCCTGTAATTCAAGTACTGAAGACTTACAGATGTATCTGTAGCAGTATCCATTCTGCTCATCATACCCAAACTGAATCCATTTTTTCTACCAATGTTCAAATTGTAGCCGTAGTTGAAGTTGTCGAACTCAAAATTCATCGTCGGATTTGCTGTTCCTTCTAAGATCAGGAATTCATAACCCGTATTCTCGAAGATGATATTCCCCATGCCATACTCCTGGGCATCGAATAAGACCATGTTGGGATTTGCCCAAATGATCGCGGAAAATGCGATCCCCAATGCTACCATTGCTGCAAATTTCCTTACCATACGAGCACTCCTTTGCCAATTTGATTTATAAAGTATATCAGACTCTGGAAACAGAATTCTGTGATCTGGATCACGTGGTTATTATTGAGCCACAAACGTAACGACTCTATGTCTATTTTCGAGATATGAACTTTTTCAGTTTCCTTTCATTCGTAAAAAGAGGCATTTCACAATCGGATCTGATTATCATAACTTTTGTTCCTATACCTACTATTTTTGCTAATTTTTTCACATCTTCATTGTACATCCTGATACATCCATGCGATATCCTTTTACCTATCTCCCAGGGCTTTGTCGTTCCATGGATACCGTATTCTGGACTTGACAATTGAAGGTACATTGAACCAAGTCCATTGATCGGTGAAAGGGGTTTTATGATCTCTCCTTTCCAATAAAGGGTAGGATTTTTCAGTTTCTTTATTATCCAGAACCTGCCGAGGGGGGTATCATTGTTTCTTCCTATAGCAACAGGGAACTGCTTTATGAGAGCACCATTGTAATAAACATAGAGTTTAGAGAGGGCTTCATCTATAACTATTAAAATAGGACTATCTCCGAATTCGACTTTGCCTATCTTTATATGTTCACCATCGTAGATCAGGTTAACATCTCTTATATTGTTGATCATTTGAAGATAAGATACCGTGGTATCAAATTGTATCGATATCCTATAAAGATTATCTTTTGGTTTGATCTCATAATCGTAAGGAGGTATCAGGACGAATTTCATGTTAGCCTTTCGATTTGTAGGGAAGAGAACATTACTCAATGCGAAAAGAGAATAGGTTTTTTCATAGAGGTTGTCGAAGACATCTCTTACTGTAATTTTAAGATCGTACTTTCCATCTTTTAAAGAGGCATAACGATAGTTAAGATTTATCTTACCATCCTGATCGAGATATAAAAATGGGGTTAGATCTACCATATAACTACCATCTTCATTGGACAACATGCACCTGTCTTCCTTAAAGAATGGTGTAACTGAACCAAAACATACCAATCTATATTCGCTCTTTGACAAACGTTCACCTAACACGTAAAGAGGAAAAGGATATGTACCATATAAAGCAGAATATGATATCACGTTCGTCTTCTTTTTCGCTATCATCAGGGTATCGCATCTATTACCGTTCTCATCCTCACTGACAACATGAAATTCAAGATAGGGTTTCGTCGCATATTGTGGTATGTTCAACACATATATCCATCTGTTATTCTTTTGCATCAAAAGGGTATTATCCAATTCCATGTTTCCGCCCAGGAGTACTTTTACCCTGGGGATCGTATCGAATGCTGACTTTATGGAATATTTCAATGTTATTCCATCGAATGAGATGATATTCAAACGATTAGCAACGAAAGAAGATCTTTCATTTGAAACCATTACTTGAAACCATTTTCCCTTTATCGTACTACCATCTTTCAAAACCTCATCTACCCTATAAAATATCTTGATGTCAGGATCTACATCGTCTTTTATATAATTTCTTAGTCCCGTCATGGAATACACTGGGGCAGTGGGATCCGGTGAGTATGTGGATTTGTATACCAGAAAATGATCTACCGCATCAGAAATGGAGTCCCATCTGATAGTTACAGGAGTAGATAGAGATATCAGGCACAACAACGATAAAAAGAACAACACAATTAGGCGTTTCAATTATCCTCTCTCCGATATGATTTCTAATATTT
>QNAT01000300.1 GCA_003641555.1 Thermotoga sp. | reverse complement strand
GCAGGGAAAATTTAATGGAGGTGTGAGATGAAAAAGTTTCTCTTGATATCTACTTTGATGCTTCTTTTAATCGTAAGTGTAGTTTCGATAGGCAAAAGTGTTACCATTAGATACTGGATGTGGGATCCATCTATAAAGGCCAAAGAGCAAGCGCTTATAAGTGCATTCGAAAAGTCACATCCGAATATAAAAGTTGAGCTTACTACAATGGAACCAAAGAATTATTGGCCTAAATTGTCTGCTATGTCTGCCGCAAAGAGCCTACCAGATGTTTTTAATATGAGCTCAGGATACGTTGAAGGATGGTCTTCAGCGGGACTATTGTACAGATTAAATGATTTCATTGCACAGCTGGATTCGAGCAAATATTTCCCCAAATTGCTTGCTGTAACTACTTACAATGGAAACACATATGCCTTTCCATTCGCATGGGTAACCACAGTGTTGTATTACAACAAAGATATGTTCGACGAGGCGGGTCTTGCATACCCCACAGATGACTGGACATGGTTCGACTTTTTGAACGCTGCAATAAGGTTGACAAAGGATAAAAACGGAGATGGCAAGATAGATCAATGGGGATATTGGTTCTACGGTAGATATGCCCATGTAGAACCATGGATATACCAAAATGGTGGTAGATTGCTCAATGAGGATAAGACGAGGTTTGATCCGGATGCAAATGCCATGGAAACGTTAAAATTCTTAACCGATCTAGTATTGAAATACAAAGTAGCACCATCGAAGAAATCCATGACCGGTGTTAGACAGCAAGATGTATTCCCGCTCGGAATGGCTGCCATGTGGACGGACGGTTCATGGAATACAGAAAATGCCAGAAATATAGTAAAAGGCAAATTCAGATGGGGAATTGCCAGGGTGCCGAGAGGTCCACATTGGACACACGATATCACTTACGCATGGCCTGATAGTATTTCCATCTCCGCTTTTACAAAACATCCAGAGGAAGCATGGGAATTGGTCAAGTTCTTAACAGGACCAGCTGTACCAGTAAATCTGTTCATGGCAGGCAAGGTACCGAGTTACAAACCCACAGCATATTCTGAGGAATGGTTACAAAAAGATAAACAGCCTGGTAATATGGACCTGATACTGAAACTGGGGAATAATCCAGTACGAACATCCTTTACCAAAGGTTGGAGTGAATGGCGAGGTTACGGCGGTGCAGAAGGAATGGGATTGAATGGTGCGATAGACAAAGTTGTAAACGGAGAAGAAGATCTCTATAAGGCTATTTTTGACTCTACCATATACGTGAATAAAGTCCTAAAAAGATATTACAAATAATATGCGATAGAGCCCCCTAAACGGGGGGCTCTTTGGTCTTATTATTATATTATGAGAACAAAAAAATACGTTCCTTATCTCTTTTTGTTACCAGCGATAATAGGCTTATTTGGCTTCAGATTGATACCCATAATCTGGGCTTTTCTTATGAGCTTCACACGATGGAGTGTATATGCTCCTCCTCAATGGCTTGGTTTTGCGAATTATAAGGAGTTGTTTGGTTCCGATCTATTCCGGGAGGTGTTGAAGAATACATTCATCTATACCATAATATATGTCCCCGGTGTCATGATCATTGGATTGATACTCGCAGTTTTGGTAAACAATAGGCTCAAAGGTATCGCATTCTTCAGAGGATTACTTTTCGCACCAGTGGTTACATCGGCAGTTGCCATAGGGATGGTATGGGGATGGATACTCAGTCCGAGGTTTGGGATATTGAACCATGTTTTAGAACACTGGTTCTCTATAGTGAACCCTCCCGCCTGGTTAGGAGATAGAAACATTGCCCTGATCGCTATTGCCTTCGTTGCAGTCTGGCAAAGGGTAGGATATCAGATGATTTTATTCCTTGCAGGATTACAAGACATACCGACGATATTCTACGAAGCAGCAAGGATAGATGGTGCGAGTCGCTGGCAAAGGTTCTGGAAGATCACACTGCCCTTACTATCCCCAACCACATTTTTCGTTTTGATCATATCTATAATAGATTCTTTTAGAAATTTCACCATAATCTACACTATGACAAGGGGAGGACCGGGCTCCTCAACCACAACTCTTGCCTATGCGATATATCAGAATGCCTTCATTTTCAGCAGGATGGGATACGCTTCTTCCTTAGCATACATTCTTCTGATCATAGTGGGTACTATTACTCTGATCAACTTCTATTTCAAGAAAAGATGGGTAAAGTACAAGTATTGAGGGGGTTATCGTGAACATGGTAAAAAAGATCACTTTCTATACCTTACTATCGATAATGGGATTTTTTAGTGTCTTCCCTCTTCTGTGGATGGTAGCCACATCGTTCAATTCCTCAGGCGCGATATTCAAGGTGCCTCCAACCATAATACCTGATATGTTGTTCAAGCATGGTATGTGGTCAAATTATGTGAGTATCTTCAAAGATTACAACTTTGGAAGATTCACACTCAACAGCACAATTGTTGCCTTCGGTGCTGCAATAGGACAGTTAATAACCTGTTCTATGGCAGCATTTGCATTTGCAAAGATGCAATTCAAAGGCAAGGAAATCCTCTTCGGTCTGCTCCTCGCAACCATGATGATCCCTTTAGAAGTGACCATAATCCCAGAATTCCTTATAATGTTCAAACTTCACTGGTTGAATACATATCTTCCTCTTATAGTACCATCGTTTCTGGTAGGTTCTTTTGGCACTTTCCTGCTGAGAGAATTCTTTGAAAATGTACCGGACGATCTGATCGACGCCGCTGTAATAGATGGAGCGAATTCATTTGCGATATACAGGAAAATATTCTTACCATTAGCTAAGACTCCCTTAACTGCTTTGTTTCTAATAGCCTTTATGAACAATTGGAATGCACTTCTCAGACCTGTCTTATATATAGATAAAGAATCCCTTTTCACTCTAACTATAGGTTTGACGAACTTCCAATCTCAATACGAAAGCCAATGGAATTTATTATTATCAGGTTCGGTTGTCTCCATACTTCCTTTGATAATT
>QNAT01000299.1 GCA_003641555.1 Thermotoga sp. | reverse complement strand
TGCTCTTATCAAGCGGAACAAGTGCGTATTTGAACGCCATTGTTATATCTTCGTTCACACCCACCATGAGTACACGATTCTGACGGTGTAGGTCTCCGATCACTATCTTTACTATGATCTTTCCAATATCCACAACAAGATTTCCTTTGCTGTCAAAGATGTAGTTATAAAGAGCAATTCCACCATTGGGACCTAACACCACGAGAGGATAAGTTTTTCCTCCAAATTGAGTAGCTAAGATCGGGTGTATCAAACTCGAAAATATCTTGTAGTATTCGATGCCTCTCTTACCATAATCTGGATCATTCTCAAGTAAATAATCTTTATCCGCTTGTATATTGTTGATCTTTATTCGTTGCCAACCGAATTTGTACGAAATACCCATGAAGTTGTAAACAGCATTGAGGTCGAGTAAGGTAGGATTGTTAGTACCACCTTTGTCTTTTATCGCTCCTATATTGTTAATTATGAACAACTTCCCACCTGTCATGAGAAAATCCGAGAGTTTATGAAGATATCCTATGGCATTTTTCATATCTGAAGTATAGTAACAAGTTATGATCGAGTGGAAATCATGGAAAGAAATCGAAGTCGATTCAACATCTGCAATTGTAAATTTTTCGTTTATCTTTTTTAATTCAGGAACTATATATCTTTTCAATATCGATTCTCCGTAGCCTTGCTCAGATGCCTTATACAATAAAAGAGTATTTGCTGAAGAAACAAATGGGATAAGCAATAAAATGAACAAAAAGAGATTTCTTTTCATCATTAACCCCCTTATCGATCAGATCGGACTGTCAAACCCTATTTCCCTTTTCCAGGGATTTTCTTCCCCAAGTAGATATGCTTTTAGTTTCATTATTACAGCAGCATGTATCTGAGATACTCTCGACTCGCTGATGTTTAAGATCGTACCTATTTCCCTAAAATTCAATTCTTCAAAATAGTACAATTGTAGGAGCAGTTGTTCCCTGGATGGTAATCTTTTTATACCTTCTACAAGACGTTCCTGTAATCGTTCTCTTGTTACTTCCTCTTCTGCTTCTTCTGTATTGGAACGTATGAAATCTCTCCAGGGAATGTTTTCTTTTCCAAATAGATATTCGTCTAAAGAGAGTATCTGTTCCAGAGATATATTATCGATGATCTTCTTCACTTTCTTTTCACTCATATTTAGATCGTTGGCTACCTCAGATACGCTTGGTATTTCCCCGGATGCAGTAATAAGCCTTAAGTAACTCTCTTCCACCTTCTTTATACCCTTCCTCAAAGTCCGGGATAACCAATCGATGGATCTGAGATAATCCAGGATTTCTCCCTTTATTCTTCTTGAGGCATATGTTTCGAATTTCACATTTCTGGATGGATCGAAGTTTTCTACTGCTTCTATCAGCCCAATTACTCCCTGTTCAAACAGATCATCTACCTCGATCGACCTTGGAAGATTATGCTGAATATCAGACGAAACATATTTAACGAGGTATAAATAATTAATGACGATCTCGTTTCTCGTCTCTCGATCCCTATCTTTTACATAACGTTTCCAGAGGAGGGCTTCATTTTTTACCATATTATCACTTGCATTCACCGAAGCGGCACAGTTAAAATACAAAAGGAATTCCTCTCTTCCATCTTTTTCGCCCCAACGTGTCCTCTGTGCCTTTGTAGAGAACTCATCATCATTTTCGCACCTTTTCACAGTGTAATTATTTTATGAGCAGGAAGATCACTAATATTATCAATGCACCAATTCCACTTGCTATGGCAAAAAATGTAACACGCCACATAAACGAAGTGCTTTTTGCTTCCTTTTTATGTTCTACTCTTGCATTTCCCGCAGCTATTTTAACCCCTTCAGCTACGACCATCTTCCCGAAAATACCTCTCGCCAATTCTACGGAAACCAGAAGGTTATCTGCTTGAGTACCTTCAACACTTACAATAACAGCGCTCAACTCATTATCCTTCATAACCCTGATGCTTTTCAATGCATCCACTATGAATCTTGAAAATTCTCTATCATCATTTATCTTTACCATTACACTATCTCCTACTCTTAGTTCTTGAAGAGTTTTCCCTTTAACCGGATCTACAACGGGAGCACATTTCAACCATAAGTTAGCCTCTTCTTTTTCCTCTCTCTTTTCTTTCCCTTCATCAGCAGGGAGCATGCCTTTTTTGAAATTCTCATAACTGAATTGAGTCGAACACTCTGCCTTTAGATCCACTGCGATAGAAAAGTCGTTCCATTTCGAAAATGCAGTTTCCAATATTTGCTTTACGCTGTTTAAGTCTTCTTTCCTCGTTAGATTGTAGAGTTTATATATGTTAGAAGGTGAACTCAAGAAGTCTGAAAAAAGAGAAAAGTTTTTGCTCGCATTGCTGTCTACTGTGAAATCAACTCGGGATCGCATATAACTGATTTCCTTCTCTATAACGAGAGGTCTTATTTCTTCCAGATCGACGTTCTGAGACACATCTTCGCGAGAAGAAAAGATAGCATCCAGGAACAGCCTTTCCCCCTTTTCTCCATTTGCAGCAAAGAGAAAAATACCATACAGGGGTTTTTGATCCTTGGAACGAGTATTAATCTTACCGTAAAGGTAGAGGATCTGCTTTAATACAAAGGGAATAAATTTAGATACCTCTTCTACATTCTCCTTTGCCAGATCTAACAGTTCATTAGCCTCTTCTTCGGTGATCATCAGAGAATTCAATACCATTCGTATTTTCTTCTCTCTATCGGGATTTACGTTCATCTATGAGATCACTCGCCTTTATATCATCATCGATCACTTCGTTCACATTATTTCCCTTTGCTTCATTTCCGTTTTGAAATAATAGGAAATATATACTTCTTCCTATCCAGTATACCATACATACTATAATTGCACTTATGGAAGTGCGAATAAAAGAGGTCATAAATACATTCCCCGCCGACAGGTTTAATAGAAAAAAGAGGAGTAAAAGGCCAAAAAACAAATATATGCCTTTTTTGAAGAGTTCGTTCAAATGCGCTTCACTTCC
>QNAT01000298.1 GCA_003641555.1 Thermotoga sp. | reverse complement strand
CGAGGCATCCCCATCTGGAGATGCCTTTTCTATGCCCTGAATCCCGATTCAGGAATAGAAATTTTTTGGTTTCTATCCGGGATTTGGGGAGTTCTATGATCCGGATCACAATTTGGGGTATAATATAAAAATTGAGATGGTATACTAAGTAATAAATAGTTGACTTGAAAAGGTGTTTCGCCAAAGAAGAAAAGGAAGTATATGGCTTTTTCAGAAAAATAATGGCGACAGGGTACTGTAAAATAGAGATATTTGAAAACAGAATGATAAATGATAGAGATGTATGTGCAATGGGAAGGGGTTCTTGAATTTTGCAATACCCTATCAGGACAGATAAAAGGAGGGCATCAAGTCATATGAAATCTTTTGTGAGTATAGGCTTTGGTAACATGATAATGGTAGATAGGATAATAAGTATATTGACTCCTGAATCTGCCCCTATCAGAAAGTTAAAAGAGGCAGCGCGAGAGAAAGGGAATGTTGTGGACGTTACACATGGGAGAAAGACTCGATCTATCATACTGACCGATAGTCGGTATATCATACTCAGTGCCCTTCAACCGAGCACTATAACTGAGAGGTGTAGGACAGTTGCAGCAACTGGAGATATGGGGAATGAATAACGGAGAAAAGGGAATACTCTTTGTGATTTCAGGGCCATCTGGTGTTGGAAAAAGTACTATAATATCCTCTGTATTGAAGGAATGTGATTCCCTGGAATTCTCTGTTTCATATACCACGCGTAAAGCAAGAAAAGGAGAAGAGAATGGCAAGGACTACTTTTTCATAACGAGAGAAGAATTCGAAGATATGCAAAGACGTGGTGATTTCCTTGAATGGGCAGAAGTCCATGGTAACCTTTATGGTACCTCAAAACATTTCGTAGAAGAAGCTTTGAAACAGGGTAAGAATCTGATATTGGACATAGATGTTCAGGGTGCAATGAATGTGAAAAAGATATATCCAGATGAAGTATACATCTTCATATATCCTCCTACTCTGGAACAATTGAAGATAAGACTTGCTGGTAGAAGAACAGAATCGGAAAAGCAGCTTGCGAGGCGCCTGGAAGATGCAAAGAAAGAACTTACTTACATGTACCTGAAGGAATTCAAGTATATAGTGTTGAATGAGGATCTGGAGACCGCAATACTTGATATTCAATCAATCGTAGAGGATGAGATAAGGAAAAGGAGGAGGAAAAAGAAGAGGAAAAAGAAGATAGAGTGAAGTTCATACATCAGGAGGGATGGAGTGTCGGGATGGTGATAGATCTATGGATAGAGGAATAAATTGCGGGAGCTGGGTATATTCCTCTTCTCTTAAAACCCGCAAGACAAATAACCCAGTCCTGGATTTTGGAGTGTATCAGTTTTGCACAATTCAGGTAATCAGGTGAAAGTGTGAGTATTGTAAATGGATATGAAAAAATGATGAAGAGAATAGGTAACAAATATCTGTTGGCGTTAATTGCCGGGAAGAGAGCGGAGAGTCTGAGCGTATTTGGAATCCCTGAGATCAACGTGAAGAGCCGAAATTGGGCAACGGTAGCTTTGAAAGAAATAGAAGAAGGCTACGTCAGTTTAGAGAACATGAAGCGATATAAACAGCAGAAATTGCTGCCTTATGATAAGGATTTAGAAAGAGAATTGAAACCGAGAGTTGAAGGTAAAAAAGTCAGGGTAGGAGAGCTGTACAAATAAAATTGAGTTCAATGAGTTAGTCAAGTTGGGAGTGTATGCAGGTTAAATGCTTCGTCGTGTAAAAGTATTGATAGGTGTTAGTGGGGGGATAGCAGCGTACAAGGTGGTTAGCCTTGTAAGCAGTCTTGTGCAAGAGGAAGCAGAAGTACGAGTTGTGATGACGAAAAATGCCCGTGAATTCGTTGCACCATTGAGCTTTTCTACACTGTCTAAACATGCTGTGTTCCTGGATGATTTCAGCAATGTTGGTACTATACCTCATCTGGACCTTGCAAGATGGGCAGACGTGTTTGTAATAGCACCTGCTACGGCAAACATCATTGGAAAATGTGCAAATGGTATTGGTGATGACCTATTAAGTACGATTTTCCTTGCCTACGATGGTCCCACGATCTTCATACCTTCCATGAATTCAAAGATGTATGAGAGGGCAACTACTCAAAAGAATCTTTCCATTCTTGAAGATATGGGTTGCTTTATCGTAGAACCCGATATAGGGAGGCTTGCCTCTGGTGAAGTGGGCGTTGGAAGGTACCCTGATAATGAAGTCATCTTGAATGAAATACGGCGTATAGTTGTCTATAAACCACTGCTGCGAGGGAAAAGAGTTTTGGTAACAGCTGGACCAACCCGTGAATTTATCGATCCAGTAAGATTCATAACGAACAGATCCAGCGGCAAAATGGGATATGAGATGGCAAGAACAGCATATATGATGGGGGGTAATGTGAAACTTATAACAGGTATTACCCATCTACCTGCGCCGAGAGGCATGGAGTGGAAGCGAGTGGTAACAGCTGAAGAGATGTTCAACGCCGTTCGGGAAGAAATAGAAAAGACCAATTTGCTGATCATGACCGCTGCAGTTGCTGACTATCGACCAAAAGAGATTCAAAAACAGAAGATCAAAAAAGATGAGGAACATATTATTCTTACGCTTGAGAAAACGAAGGATATATTGAAAGAATTGAAAGCAGTAAAGAAAGATTCACAGATCTTCATTGGATTTGCTGCCGAGACAGAGGAACACATCGAGAATGCAAGGAAGAAAATAGTGGAAAAGGGGCTCGATTATATCGTATTGAACGATGTTAGTAAAGAAGAAATAGGCTTTGAATCAGATGAAAATGAAGTCGTATTATTGGATAAGCGAGGAGAGATGATCGCCCATATTCCACGTAAACAAAAGATTCGGGTAGCAAAGGAAATATTAGAAATCATATCGGAGAGAGGATAATTGAAACGCCTAATTGTGTTGTTCTTTTTATCGTTGTTGTGCCTGATATCTCTATCTACTCCTGTAACTATCAGATGGGACTCCATTTCTG
>QNAT01000297.1 GCA_003641555.1 Thermotoga sp. | reverse complement strand
TGTGAACGTGGTCTCTTCGAGGAAGAGGTCATCCATCTCTATATCGAGACCACTCAATTCTGGAACGAATGCCTTTATGAATTGGAAGGATATATTCTTATCAGAGAATATCTTTTTGAATGCGCTGTCGTATACACCCATTTCATTGAGATTGTATCATATCTTTATTGAGTTGCCATAGAAGTAGAGCACCATATCTCCTTTCACCCAATGGGTGAAAGGAACAGCGTCGTAAGACCTGTTATGAACAAGGAGAAGTTACACTTTATTTCCATCCCTATCCGGGATTTGGGGAAGTCTATGGAACTTCGTTCTAATGGGCAGAGACGTTAAAGTCATATCCCTAAAAGACAGTGTATCCCGTTGGGGTTTTGACTTTTTCTCTGGTTCGTTTGACCTGTATCGAGACAAAAGAAATGAACATGAATGGGTATTTGAAAACAGAATGTTAAGATACGATCGTTTCAAAAAAATCGTAGGGACAGGTTTTTAAACCTGTCCGATGGAACGGAGTTCCATAATATCATTCGCCTTTGGCGAATCGGACAGGAGGTAAACTCCCGTCCCTACGTTACAGGAGTGTATGGTATAAGATGAAATTGTTCCACACAAGGCCGTTGGCAATTTTGTCTTACACTATACAAACATTTATCATTCTATTTTTCAAATGCCCTATGAAATCATACCATTAAAGTTTTTCAATTTTCTTCCGATATATAACACAGGTTGCCTGAGATGAAAGGAGGTGGTCACCAAAAAAAGAAAGATGTAAGAAAGAGTTATTGTGGTTAAGGGATTTTCAGGTATTTCACGGCTCCAGGGAAGGAGTCGAATTCAAAAACTCAAGGAGGAGATGATAGTAAATGCGTATTAACCACAACTTAAACGCCTTAACGGCGTGGAGACAGATGACGATGACCAATTCTGTCTTGAGTAAAACACTCGAGAGATTATCGAGTGGTTACAAGATCAACAGGGCAGCGGACGATGCAGCGGGTCTGGCAATAAGTGAGAAGATGAGAAACCAGGTTACGGGTTTGAACATGGCAACCAAAAATGCCCAGGATGGCATATCACTTATCCAGACTGCTGAAGGTGCGTTGAATGAAACCCATTCTATCCTGCAAAGAATGAGAGAGTTGGCAGTTCAGGCAACTAACGATACCAATACCGATGACGATAGAGCCCAGATACAGAGCGAGTTCGACCAGTTGATAGAAGAAATAGACAGGATAGGTAACACAACGGAGTTCAACACGAAAAAGCTATTGAACGGTGCAATAGGCGTAAGTTTAAGCGATGATAGTGATTACTTCAACGCGGTCGAATCCACTGGTGATACCCAAAATGGTGTATACACGGTAACGTTTACCGATATAGCACGCAGAGGTGTTATTCATGATGCCAATAAGTATTCTGCACTTTCTGCAAACACCACTGTAACTATAAACGGAGTAGAAATATCATTAAATTCCGGGGATACTCTTGATCAGGTGGTCGCCAAGATAAACGTCAAGACAGATGATACGGGTGTAGAGGCACTCGTGGGAGGAAACGGTGGACTCGTCTTGAGGTCAACAACCTGGGGTAAGAATGCCAATGTGAGTATCACTGCAAATGCAGCAGTTCTGCAGAATTTGGGACTCGAAGGTGCCAATGGAACCGTAACCACACTTACAGATGCTGGAGAAGATACGGTGGGTAATATCGACGGCGTAGCAGCGGTAGGTGACGGCGTTTATATGAAGTTGGTCGCAACATCCGATGCCAAAGGTCTGAAAGTTCAGGAGTTGATGACAGAATATACAGCAACAATAACTGCATCTTCCATAACAACGAAAATAGGTACAGATAACCACAAAGTCAGAGATAATCTTTACATCAATGGGGTAAAAGTACAAGTAGGAATGAACGCAAGTGCTCTTGGTTCTTTAGTGACTTACATAAATGCCAATCAAGCTTTATTTGGTGTTAGTGCAGCAACGAGTAGTGGTAAACTTGTCCTTCAGAGTCTCGCAAGCGGACCAGAAGCGGAGATAACGGCAGTACAATACAATCATGGGTCATATACTGCTACAGCAGCTTTTGCTACTTCTAATATATCTGGTGCCACAAATATAACGATTAATGGTGTAACCATTTCAATATCATCTAATGCAGATATAGGAACATTTATACAAGATATCAATGCTCATGCAGCTTCAACAGGAGTTGCTGCAAGTGCCGATGCGGCTAGTGTAATTGTTTTCAAAACCGTTGGTACTGCAAATTATATAAATATCGGATATGTAGGTACCGCAGGTTGGAGTATATCTGTAGGAGATTATGAAGGCACACTTAATACCTCAGAAATTCAAGAAGATCATGGTACCGTTGCAGGTATTACGGCTGCATACACAGCAGCTCGGATCACAGGTGCTACTACTGTTGCTCCTACTGGTGCATCAACGATAACTATAAATGGCGTTACCATCAATATATCAGCCGGTGCTACTACAGGGGATATTGTCAGTGCTATTAATGCGCATACAGCAACTATAGGTGTGTGGGCTGCTGTAAGTTCAAGTCAAGTAGTTCTTACATCTATTGAAAAAGGAGTAGGTGCCAGGATAAACATTACTCATGTTGGAACTACAGGTTATGGTTTGATGACAGGTACATGGTACGGCACTGAAGACCTCGCGGGACCAGATGGCAACGTTACAGTAAACAACGAAGATACTCTCAGATTCCATATAGGTGCAAACAGAGACCAGAAGATAAACGTGAGCATATCCGATATGCGTGCCGATGCAATAGGAAAGGGAGTGACAGGAATCAATAATTCTGCATTCACGAGTCTGGAAAAACTGAAGTACATCGGTGTAAGTTCGAGAGAGAATGCAGAAGATGCCATTAAGATTGTGGATCAGGCAATAAAAAATGTGTCAACGGAAAGGGCGAAGATGGGGGCATATCAGAACAGATTGGAGCATACGATAAACAACCTAACCGTTGCGAGTGAGAATCTCACAGGTGCAGAAAGTCGTAT
>QNAT01000296.1 GCA_003641555.1 Thermotoga sp. | reverse complement strand
GATATGTCTGAGCGAAGCGAGTTTATCATTTTTAGCATTTTTGTGAAGAATTTTAGCAAATTTCGTACTAGCCTTGATTTTTTCTTTGGTTCATTTCTTTTGTATCAAGACAAAAGAAATGAACATGAATGGGTATTTGAAAACAAAATGTTAAGATACAATCGTTTCAAAAAAACCGTAGGGACAGGTTTAAAAACCTGTCCCTACGACTTTTCTTGTTTTTTTCAATTTAACATCCAATATCTATTATTTTTTATTATCCCTCTACTTGATTACTTACATTACAAATCCACCAATGGTGAATAAAGGGTCATCTACCCGAATATTATGGAAAGATTAATCGAAGTCCTCATTCAAATCATCTTCAGATGTGGCAAGCCTTATATTCAATCTGTGAGCCAGAACCGTTGCCCTTGGGTCTATGAATGGCGATATCACCAGCAATTCATCGACCTTCCTTTCGAATATCTTCTCGTATAGGTCTACCTTTTTCCTGAATGTTCCCAGATCTCCCTTGCTTATGCTCGATTTTATCTCTATTGCTATCGTTTTCCCATTTCTTATCACGATATCCAGCTCTATTTGTGCCTTACTTCCAAATACTACACCTTTCTCATCTGTGAATTCGATATTTTCAACCTTGTATCCGATGTCTTCCAGCACATCTCTCATACTATTTTTAAAGCTCTGTTCACTCTCAATACCCTATCTTGCACCGAAAGCCATCATGCGCCTATCGAATTTATCCATCTTTCTGGCAAGGATGTTCACACTTTCCTCAGTTCTCTTCTGTGCCTCGGCGAGCTCGGCAACTGCCGTCTCTAATCTCGTCAATCTTTTCTCAGTCCTCTTTTATGCCTCGGCGAGTTCGGCGACTGCCCTATCTACCCTATCGAATCCTGCTTCAACTGCCCTCTCAAACCTCTGGAATTCCACCCTACTGTAGTACCAATCTCATCTTTAAGGGCATTGGCGAAGTCGGTTAGATATTTTCTCAGATTCTCATCAGGAATATTCGATATCACTTCTGTGAGTTTTGACATATCAAATTCCTTTCTTCAACACTTAGCATTTTTATTTCATTCCGATACACAATCCAATTATATCATAACCTCAACCGATGTTAAGTGTTAGATCGAGTGCTTATCCACAGACGAATGATCGGAATTCAGCAGTCTCTTATCCATGGTGGGAACGAGTTCCAACGCTATCCTCCTTATACCCTCCAGGTTCTCCGCATCACAACAACGCTTCATCTCCTCCAGGCGCCTATCGAAGTCCTGTGAAGAGAGGTTGTTATTACTCGTTACAACGAAGATATCTCTATTTTCAGTGGGTTTGTACTCTTCATCCGCGTAGAACAACTCCTCCGATAACTTCTCTCCAGGTCTTATATCCGTGTATTCTATCTTTATATCCTGGTCTGGTACGAAGCCCGAAAGGAGTATCATATCGGAGGCGAGTTTACTTATCTTCACCTGCTCACCCATATTCAACACGAAGAGATTACCCCCGTTTGCGTACGCCCCCGCCTGTATCACCAGACTCACGGCCTCGGGTATGGTCATGAAGAATCGTTCCATATCAGGATGTGTAATCGTAATGGGTCCGCCCTTTTCTATCTGCTTCTTGAACTTTGGAATAACGCTACCTCTGCTGCCCAGAACGTTCCCAAACCTCACAACGGCGAATCTGGTCTTAGAGGTCTTACCCCTCGATAACACCAGTAGCTCTGCCATCCTCTTCGAAAGCCCCATAACGTTCGTTGGATTAACCGCCTTATCCGTGGATATGAAGACCATCCTTTCCACACCAGACTCCTCACATGCGTTAACGACGACATTCGTCCCGAAGAGATTTACCTTGAATGCCTCAGTGGGATTCATCTCCATCAAAGGTACGTGTTTGTGGGCGGCGGCATGAAAGACGATATCGGGCTTGTATCTCTTGAAGACACTTCGAATCCTATTGGCATCACAGACATCCGCTATAACGGGTATGATGCTGATTGCAGGATAGGTCTCTTTGAGTTCTTCTAATATCTCGTACACGCTGTTTTCTCCCTTTCCGAGGACCAAAAGCATTCCGGGATGAAGGCGTCCCACCTGTCGACATATCTCACTCCCTATACTACCTCCACCACCCGTTACCAGAATTGTTTTATTCGTTATATATTCTCCGACCGATCTCAGGTCTATCTTGATGGTATCCCTGGCGAGTAGATCCTCGATCTCCACATTCTTCAACATGCTGATAGAGGCGGACTTGTCTATGAGTCTGGATAGACCTGGCAATACCTTTACCCTGACCACCTTCATGTTTATCTTCGATACTATCTCTCTTATCCGTTCCGAACTCGCAGAAGGGATTGCGATTATCACCTCGTCTACACTCATCTTTTGCACGATATCGGTGATCTCATCTGTGGTGCCGAGTACAGTCTTACCCCTGACATGCCTTCCCAACTTACGCTTCATATCATCGACGAAACCAACGACATTCCCGAGGTGAGACCTTCTCTGGAACTCCTCCAGCAGCTGAATTCCTGCCCTTCCCGCTCCGACTATCAGGATCCTCTTCTCAGAGTGTTTACTCCCTTTGCTCAAACTCTGGTTGTACAATGCCCAGAACAAACGGCTTGCCTCTATTAAGAACAGGGTGTTGAAGAAGGTGAGAAATATAACCGACCTCGGTAAAAGCACTCGTCGAGCAAAAAGATAACTTATAGAAAAGATGAGATTTCCCAGCAGTATACCCCACATGACCCTGAGGAGGTCTTTCAGGTCTGCATATCCCCATACTATCTTGTATACACCTATGAGCTAAAACGAGCCGACGATTATCGCAGAGCAGATGAAAACACCAGAACTATACCCGAGAACCTGACGGAAGTCAAAACCCAAACGCATCAGAAGGGCAACATACACACCAACTACACATAAACCATAATCGATCAACGACAACAACAACCTACGTGGCAAGTTTTCCCTCATATGTGTATGCATATTTCCTTCCTTCTTTCATCTAAAACAGCCGTAAATATCATCAATTC
>QNAT01000295.1 GCA_003641555.1 Thermotoga sp. | reverse complement strand
CATCAACCTTACTCGTGGGGCGATCCTTGCCAGCGTTGGAATCATGTTCCTCGGCCTGGTGCCCCTTGACGTAACGAATTGGGGAATGATGCTCAATTTAGCCGTTACACAAACAGGTGCCATCTACGTACCCTATGCATTACCTTACTTACTATCTCCGATGTTCGCGATCATTTTATTTCAATACAGTGCTATATGTTTCTCTTCCGGGTTGGAAGAGATGTTCGATCCGAGACTGAGAAGTCATGCTTGAGGAGTGATTTACACATGAATGAAGAGAATATAATAGAAGTCAGGAATTTAATAGCCGATTTTGAAGTGAAAGAGGGTATATTGAGGTCTGTCGATCACGTAGATCTGGATATAAAGAAAGGGAAAGTCACGGGGTTAATAGGAGAAAGCGGATGTGGAAAGAGTACATTAGTCCATGCCCTTTTGAATCTTAATGCTCCAAATGAATACATCAGAGAAGGAAGCCAGGTAAATTTCAAAGGAAGGAACATCTTCTCCCTCAGCGCTGAGGAACTCAGAAGACTCAGATGGCGAGAAGCGGCGTTGGTTTTTCAAGCTGCTCAGAATAGCCTTAATCCCACGATAACCATTAAGGAGCAGATGTTGGATACTATCGAGGCTCATCTCGATCATGGAGATGCCCTTTCTAAAAAGAAGGGGAGGATACCAAAACTATTAGAAATGGTACGTTTGGAACCCGAACGTGTGCTCAAGTCATTTCCTCATGAATTGAGTGGAGGAATGAAACAAAGGACAGTTATAGCGATGGCACTCCTACTCGATCCAGAGATACTCATATTGGATGAACCCACGACTGCTCTCGATATGATCACACAATCGTATATCCTTGATATCTTCGCCGATATCCATGAAAAATTAGGAGTTACGATGTTCTTCGTCACTCATGACCTTTCATTGGCAGCAAAATTAGCAGAGAGATTGGCTATAATGTATGCGGGTAAGATACTCGAAGTTGGGAGTGTTGAAGAGATCTTTTATAAGGCATATCATCCTTATACTATTGGACTTATCAAATCTATGCCTTCTATCATAGGAGATCTGAGTCAGATGAAACCCATCCCGGGTTTACCTCCAAATCTCTTACACAAACCTTCTGGGTGTCTTTTTCACCCTCGATGTCCAGAAGCAACGGAGGAGTGCAAAAAAGTTGAACCAAAATTGATAGAGATCGAAAAGGGACATCTCGTGGCATGTCACAAATACTCAAATGTAAAGGAGAAAGGGATGAGATCATGAATAGACCACTGGCTGAACTCAAAAACGTCAGTATGTACTTCAAGAAAGATAAGTTGAAGATCGGAGCAGTGGTAGATGTTTCACTTAAGATCTTCCCGGGTGAAATCCTCAGCCTCGTGGGTGAGAGTGGATGTGGTAAGACTACCGTAGGAAAGATATTCCTGGGTAGACTTAAACCAACTTCAGGAGACGTATTGTTTGAAGGTAAAGATATCTGGAAGATGTCGAAGCAGGAGTACAAGAAGTTTCGACCTCTGATACAGGTGGTACATCAGGATTCTTACGCCAGTCTAAATCCCGTGAGAACTGTCTATCAAACCCTTGCAGCCCCTCTCCAATTTTATAAGATCACCAGGACGAGAGAAGAAACAGAAAAAAAAGTAAAAGAACTCTTGCAGATGGTAGAAGTCATTCCTCCGGGATATTTTATGAACAAGTATCCCTTTCATTTGAGTGGAGGGTTAAGACAAAGGGTATCGTTAGCACGGGCAACCATACTCAAGCCCAAACTCATTATTGCTGATGAACCTGTCTCTGGGGTCGATGCCTCTCTCAGGATTTCCGTTCTGGATGTTATGAGAAGATTAAACAAAGAGCTCAACATCGCCTTTCTCTATATCACTCACGATCTTGCTACTGCGAGATATTTTTCTCGAAAGGGAAGGATGGCAGTGATGTATATTGGACAGATTGTGGAAACAGGAGGAATAAATGAATTGATAGAAGAGCCCAAACATCCTTATCTACAAGCCCTTTTATCAGCAATACCTGTTCCCGATCCGAAGCTGGCGAAAAAAAAGAGATTATTGCCACTAAAGAGCTTAGACTTACCAAGTGCTGGTCATCCACCTTCGGGCTGCCGATTCCATCCCAGATGTCCTTATGCGAAAGAGATCTGTGAAAGAGAAGCACCGGAATTAAAGGATTTAGGTAACGAACATAGGGTTGCCTGCCATTTAGTAGAGGAGATACCAAAATGGGCCCTCGAATTGAAAAGTTAGTCTTCACGATGGGTTTCCTCATATTTCTGTTGGGCATCGTTGTTTTGCCTTTTCTCGATCCTTCATCTGGTGAGTTTGTAGTGGACATAATGGCAATTTGTATAAGCTGCATTTTCCTTCTCGTTCTAACCTGGTATATTCGTCGAGAAATGCACATGATTAGTAGAGAATCTGATGATACCAAACAAGATTAAAAAAATAGAATAGATATCCGTATTGAATCGAAGACGGGTAAAAATCCGAACTCAACAAATTTAATTTTAAAGCAATTTTTACGCTTGCTTTACTCCCACTAACAGATTGCCAGTATCTCCGTATACCATCTATCAGCAAGGATACAGTGATCACGATCACAATACAATGGAAATATGAAATCGATGTTATCAGCCTTTTTCTGGCTCACATCAACACTTTTTGCTACACAGCTGTAGAAACTTCAATGGAGTTGGAATCATGTGGTAATATATAGTAAAAATATGTGGAGATGATGGAATTGATACCATTACTGGAGAAATACAAAGAATTCTTACCGATAACGGATAAAACACCGATGATAACCCTTCACGAGGGTAATACTCCTCTGATAAGGGCAAAACATCTCGAAGAAAAGATCGATGGAGCAAGGTTGTATTTGAAGTTTGAAGGGATGAATCCTACAGGTTCGTTCAAAGACAGGGGTATGGTCATGGCAGTTGCCAGGGCAATAGAATCGGGTTCTAAAACGATAATGTGTGCCTCTACAGGCAATACATCTGCATCCGCTGCGGCATACGCTGCAAGAACCGGTAT
>QNAT01000294.1 GCA_003641555.1 Thermotoga sp. | reverse complement strand
GGGAGAAAACGATGCCAGAAGATACGACAAGAATTTTACGGATAAAGAAAGGTTCCGGAAAAACATCGAGAGAGTAGAAAAACTAAAGAAAGTATCTACAAGATTGGGGATCTCGATGCCTCAATTGGCTATCAGTTGGCTACTCTATCATCCTGAAGTTCGAGTCGTTATAGTGGGCTCTGCAAATCCAGAACACGTAAAACAAAATATATCAGCGGCTGAAATAGAACTGGACACGGAAGTATTTGCGGAGATAAACGATATCTTATCTGATGAGGAACTATTCGAAAATTTATATCCCACGAGACCTGCATAGCAAAAGAGGTGATTTTTGTGCACGAGAAGTCTAAAATCCAGCTCATAGGTCATTCGCATATCGATGCGGTTTGGCTATGGGATAGAGAAGAAACGAAGAGGGTTTGCAAGGAGACATTTGGGAAAATACTCGACATTCTGGATAAAAGGGATGATTTCTACTTCGCTCAAAGTAGTGCTCAATTCTACGAATGGATGGAGGAAGAAGCACCTGAGTTATTCGATAGAATAAAGCAACATGTTAAAGAGGGCAAATGGGAAGTAGTGGGAGGAATGTGGGTCGAATCCGATTGTAACCTACCTTCGGGCGAATCGCTGGTGAGACAATTGTTATACGGAAAACGCTATTTCAAACGAAAATTCGGAGTCGAGGTAAGAGTCGGTTGGTTGCCAGACACATTTGGCTATTGTTGGACATTGCCTCAGATCTTCAAAAAATCGGGTATAGATTACTTCTTGACATCGAAGCTCAATTGGGAAACTACACTGAAATTCCCATATTCACTGTTCTGGTGGGAATCTCCCGATGGATCGAGGGTCTTATCGTGTGAAACTCCAGGAGGATACAACAACACGAATGCCAGGACTATCTACTGGCAGCTCATGAGTTGGAAAAATGAGGATATTCGCTCTATACTCCTTCCATACGGAGAAGGCGATCACGGCGGAGGAATTACAGAAGATATGGTAGATGATGCGCTGAAGAGTTCTAATGACTTAGTAAATGTCTACTTCAAACCTGCCCTGGATTATTTTACCAATGTAGAGAAGGAGTATGGAAAGTATCTTCCTACCCACAACGATGAGTTATATCTGAAAACACATAGAGGAACTTACACTACACAGGCAAAGGTTAAATGGAATAACAGGAAGGCAGAAGTTTCAATGGATATCGCTGAAAGGCTCTCGAGTTTGACATTTCTATTTGGTCTCCCTTACCCTACTGATAAAATGAATATGGCCTGGAAGAGGTTGCTTTTCGATCAATTCCATGATGCCCTCGCTGGTTCCTCCATCGAAAAGGTATACGAAGATGAGAAAGAAGATTACGATCACATATTCAGTATATCGAATTCTATAATACATCAAGGATTGAAGGTTCTCTCTTCGAAAGTAGATACAACAGGTGGTGAAAGATCTGTTTTGATCTTCACCCCCCTAACGTGGTCAAGGACAGATGTGGTAAAGCTTCCGCTTAAATCGATAGGCATAGATCAGTTCGAGATCCTCTCGCCAGATGGGGAATCGATCCCCTATCAACGCATATCTGGGGGAGAAGAAGAGTATATTCTCTTCGTAGCCAGGGATATTCCGGGTTTTGGTTACAAAGTATACAGGATAATCAAAACCGACGAACACAAGGCGTTTCATACCGATCTGAAGCATTCTTCTCATACGCTGGAAAATGAATTTTTTAGGGTAGAGATATCACCAGAAACTGGTATTGTGGAGAGAATTTACGATAAATCGAGACGTAGAGAGATCCTTGGTGAGCAGGGAGGTAATTTCTTCCACATATATCAGGATGAAACACCCGATGAAAGTGCCTGGAACATATGGCCTGGAAGATTGGAAAAGTTGAAGAAACCTGAATCGATGAGAATAGCAGAAACAGGACCAGTTAAGATCTCGTGCGAAGTTATGTATAGATACGAACAAGATGAAAGAGAGGATAGCATCTTTAAGGTTGATATATCTCTGTACCAGGGAGTCCCGAGGATCGACTTCGATCTACACATCGACTGGAATGCCAGGCATAGATTTGTGAAGGTAGGCTTCGATCTCGACGGTGAAGTAGAATTTGTAACATATGAGATCCCTTACGGGAGCATATCGAGAAGAAGGCCAGATTCAAATATGGCTAGCCCAACCGAAAGAGCGAAATGGGAGGTATCCGCTCAAAAATGGGTGGATTATTCTTTTGCAAAGGATGACTATGGGGTAAGCCTTCTGAACGATTCCAAATATGGTTTTGATGTTAAGAATAGCGTTGTTAGGATGTCTCTTGTAAGGAGTGCGGATTACCCGAATCCCCGATCGATGGGTTTAGAAAGCCTGAGGCCATCCTTAACCGATCAGGGTGTTCACGAAGTAAGATATGCCTTATATCCTCACGAGGGAGATTGGAGATCGGCAGAGACCTCTAAAAGGGGATTTGAATTCAATTATCCTTTGCTATCTGTTGTAGAGGATGCACACGCCGGTCAATTGCCAGGAGAAAGGTCTTTTTTGAGTATCGAGGGCAGGGGAATTTTGATCGGTGCGATCAAAAAGGCCGAAGATAACGATGGTATAGTGATAAGATTGTATGAGACGAATGGTAAAGACGTATCTGCGCGTTTGATATTCGGTATACCACTGAGAGCGGCCTGGGAAGCGAATTTGATGGAAAATAAGATCGGCGATATTTCGATCGAATCTCGAAATACGATTCCCGTGAAGATTGGGAAATACGAGATAAAGACGCTACTGATCTTTCTAGAAACTTGATCCTATTTAAAAATTTAAAAGAAGGTGCGGACATGCGATTGAAGAAGATAAAGGAGATCAAAGATGATGGCAGATATGTATATTACTACTACGAGGTAGAGCAAGGAGGTAGAGATGCGAGAACTACGTCTGAATCCAATGACGGGAGAATGGGTGATGATATCATCCGGACGTCAAGAAAGGCCGGTTCTTCCAAGGCCTGATGCCTGTCCTTTATGTCCAGGTGTACTCGAATTAGAAAGAGATTATGATTT
>QNAT01000293.1 GCA_003641555.1 Thermotoga sp. | reverse complement strand
ATTCACCTACGGTGAATCGGACAGGTTTAAAAACCTGTCCCTACGACTTTTTTGAAACGATCATATCTTAACATACGGGACAATTTCATCTTACACCATACATACCCATAACCGTAGGGACATGACTTTAGTCTTGTCCGATGGGACGAAGTTCCATAATGTTATTCACCTACGGTGAATCGGACAGGTTTAAAAACCTGTCCCTACGACTTTTTTGAAACGATCATATCTTAACATACGGGACAATTTCATCTTACACCATACATTCCCGTAACCGTAGGGACATGACTTTAGTCTTGTCCGATGGGACGCAGTCCCATAACCTCATTCACCTACGGTGAATCGGACAGGTTTAAAAACCTGTCCCTACGATTTTTTGAAACGATCTTATCTTAACATTCTGTTTTCAAATACCCCTATATCATGTTCATTTCTTCTGTATCGATACAAGTCAACCGAACCAAAGAAAAAGTCAAAACCTCAACGGGGTACACTGTCTTTTAAAGACATGACTTCAACGTCTCTGCCCATTTCGATGAAGTCCCATAACATCATTCGCTTACGGCAAAATGGAAGGACTTCTTATTTGTATACATCTCCACCGTTTTACTTCACTATGAGTATTTCATATTTTCCCAGATACGCATCACTAAAGGTAAGCTTTATATCAATATTTAACTCCTTTTCTAACTTCTCTTTTTCTTTTTCAAACAGTTTACCTGCATTTTCGCTCATTTTCAATTCAACTGATGATATCTTTTTTTTCAAATGCATTTTCTTCAAGTCGTTTTTCACTTTATCTACCACAATTTCTGGTCTAAATATAAATCCTGCCCCTTTACATACAGGACATTCTTGTTGAAGACTGCTGTATACAGTTCTGAGGGTTCGCTTACGGGTCATTTCAAGCAAGCCGAGCTGTGTGAATCCCATTACGAAAGAACGAGTTTTATCCTTCATCATCTCCGTTTCCAATACCTTTTTAACCTGTTCGCGCTCCTTATCTTCATTCATATCTATGAAATCTACGATGATTATCCCACTCAAATTTCTCAATCTCAATTGCCTTGCTATTTCTTTTGCCGCTTCTTTATTAGTTGCCAGGATTACATCTTCTTCTCTACCATTTTTTACATTTTTTCCTGCATTTACATCTATTACAGTTAAGGCCTCGGTCTTTTGAATGTATATACTCCCACCACATCTGAGATTTACCTTTTTATCCAATGAATCGAGAATCTGAGATTCGATACCATAATGTGAGAAGAGATCATCCCCTCCATAGAATATGATGGGTATGTTCAAATTTTGAGTTTTTTGTTTCACATATCGTTGAAGTTCAAAATCATCTACCACGATCTCGTTCACATCATTTACCTTGTCTCGCAAAAGAATATCCACAAGATCTGGTTCTTTATACAATAAAACCGGTGCTTTTTTTTCAGAAGTCTTATTCAGGATCTCTTCCCAGGAATGAATCAATTCTCGGGCTTCTCTTTCTATTATGGTTTCATCCATTGCCTTTGCCAGTGTTCTTATTATAAAACCTCCTTTTCCATTTCTTATTTCCTTTACGAGTTTCAGCAGCCTGTTTCTTTCATTTTTTTCTCTTATTTTACGAGATATGGAGACCTTTCTGGAATAAGGTAAGTAAACGAGGTATCTGCCGGTAACACTTACGTAAGTAGTTACCTGAGGGCCTTTGTTAAAAAATGAGTCTTTTTTCACCTGAACTATTAACTTCTGTCCTGCTTTTAGCGAAGTTATAACAGGTTCTTTGTTTTTCCTATAAATCTTACATAGATCTTCTGACCGTAAGAAGGCTTTCTTTCCCGTACCTATATCCAAAAAAGCCGCATCCATGCCTTCGACTATATTATCCACCCTTGCAAAGTACAGATTACCTACCTTACTTCTAAGACTTTCGGATTCGTAATACAATTCCATTAAAACATCATTTTCTACGAATCCTACCCTTATTTCATCCCTATCTTTAGCGTTTATTATTACGCTTTTGAAAAAATCCATCATAAATCAATTTTACACCTTTACCCCCAAAATTACTATCGAGAATCCTACCCCTCGATTGTTAACATTATATCATAATTATCTTGCAGAAAGGTGTACAAAAAGATGAATTTACTCTAAAGATACGGGGAAAGCAACTTTGTGAGATCTCACGCAACTCCCATAACTCAAAACAACTCGAGTAACCCATTGACTCTTTTCTATATCCCTGCTTTTTCTTTATGTAATACTCAAACCTACAACTGTGCTACCAGAACCCACAGGAAAGTGAAATTTAAAGGCTTCAACACTATTGATTATCGCTCTCATTTGTTTTCCAAAAACTACAGTAGGAGGTGTTATATTAAATCCAGGCTGATCGAAATAGCGTAGTATAGTTCCTGCCACCATATTTGAAAATTCTGATAAAGAGCTTATAACTATTTCATTATCCATATCAAACGTCATCCCGGGAGCCATTGCGTTGAAGATCAGTTTCATGAGTTGCTCATCGTATTCGAAAGTGAATATCCCTCGCTTTGAACCAGTTAATCCGATCACCACAATGAGATCGGATTCCACTTTATGGTAAGGACTTTTTGTCAAGTTCGGTTTATCAGCATTCAAACCGAATTGTGATGCAGTATCTTGAAATGCCCTTATAACTGCTTCAGAGAGTTTCATTTTGTTTCCTCTCCTATAGCGATGTTTATCCTCATATGGTGTTTCGGTGTTTTCAGAAGAATGTTATAGGCATTGATCTTGAAGTTGAAGAACTTCACATCATTTCCTACGAAAACGCTTGGGGGAGACAATCGGATATTAGCGCCTTTGAATTCATCGTTTATCCTGGTGACGGCATTTCCCGCGATCATATTTCCCATCTCGGATACAGTGAATAGGACTTCATCGTTGATACCATCCACACTTTCTCCCACGATGACCTCATGCAATCTCAATGCTTCGGAGAAAGGAAGGTTTAAGAGAAATCTACCATTGAATTTCCCTTTGAATCCTAAAATAACCGTGTATCCATCCAGTGTAATAACATTTCCTT
>QNAT01000292.1 GCA_003641555.1 Thermotoga sp. | reverse complement strand
TCCATGACGAGATTAAAAGGTATGGCACCAAATGAGGATTCCTCAGGCGGTAATGTGTTACCTGTAGCCATTTTATGGTATTTCAAAGCGGTTGCATGATCATAGACTCCGTCTCTTACCGTGCCATTTTCGATAAGATACTGCTTTCTTCGGGGATATCCAATGAAATCGAAAGGTATTGAAATAGTCAATTCATCGAATGGATCATCTAAGACGGATATGGTATCCGGAAAGAGTTTCTTATCGATATTATTAGTGACAAAACTTTTACCCTCAACGATTGACTTACCGTTAAAGGCTGCGTAGGCCATGTAGTTTAATAACTCTGCAACTGCTTCTGGTGATAGGATCACAGTGTATATACCTGGTTCTATCTCGATCTGATCTACATTCTTTCCAGCAGTATTTAGTAGTTCACCTACTATCTTTTTCACGTCAAAGGTATCGATATCACTTCCTACAAATGCAGTGTAAGCTGTTGAGATGCCCTTCGTGATAACGCAATTGAAATCGACATTTGTTCCCCTATCAAATGCAAAAACTCCTTCTGAGTTAGCAATGGCAATTGTTTGTGTTCCCGTTTCAAAGGCACCAGCAGCTTCATACCCTTCCTTATCCACCTCATTTATAAGTCGTTTTACTAAGTGGGCCCTATCCATAGGGGTGAAGTTAGCCGTTTTTTCGAAATATTTGTCTTTTATTTTATAACTCTGGGGTTTTACCAATTCATAATGGTAATCCAATTTGGGGCTGATCTTTGCGATATCATTCGCCCTTTTTATGTTGTATGCTAATACATCTTCATCAGTATCGTTCATCGTAACTATCCCAAATTTATCATCATTTATTACCTTTATAGTCAGCTTCAGATTCTTCTCCGCTACATTTTGATGTATGTAAGATCTTGCAAATCTCGTTAGTTCACTATTATTCTCCACGGCAACCATTTCAAACGCATTTCCTTCGACATAACTTTCTATTTTATGAACGAGTTCTTTCCAGAAATTTACCTCTCTCACTTTGAAGCACCCACTTTCACGTTTCTAAATCTGGCTTGTGACGTGCCATGTGCAACATGCATTGTCTGCGGGGGCTGCCCTTTACCACAATTTGGGACACCCCATATATGCCAATATTTTTCATTAGTTACGCCATCACAGGAGTTCCAGAATTCCGGGGTTATACCCTGATATACAGCGTTCTTATAAAGCTTTCCGAGTTTGCCATTGTGGATCTCCCTTGCTATTTCTGTTCCAAACTGAAAGTTCAACCTCTTATCATCTATGCTCCAACTCTTGTTAGTATCAAGGTATAAGCCTCGTTTTATACCCCCGATGAGTTCATCAAATTCAAAATTTCCTGGCAATAAATTTATGTTAGTCATTCTGACAAGCGGTATCCTATTCCAGCTTTCTGCTCTTGCAGCCCCATTACTCTTCATACCCAATTTGGCAGCATCTTCTCTCGACATCAGATAGCCAACGAATTTTCCTTTATTTATTATGTAACTCTTAGAGGCAGGTACTCCTTCATCATCATAACCGAATGTTCCCAGGCCTCCGGGTGCAGTGGCATCTGCTACTATTGTTACATGAGGGCTGCCGTACATGAAATTGTTTAATTTTTCGGTTGTTAAAAAACTTCCGCCAGCATAGCTGATCTCCTTGCCGAATACTCTATCCAATTCCACAGGATGTCCACAGGATTCATGTACTTGAAGTGCGAGCTGAGAGCCAGCTATTATAATATCCATAACACCTGTGGGGGCAGGAGAAGCAGTCAACAACTCATTTGCCTCTGCCGATACTCTTTCAGCGTTTTCCAGCAAATTCATCTCTTCGATGAATTCATAACCCCTGGTGGCATAATCCCCTCCAAAACTCGATGGATAAGAACGAGTTTGAAAGTCCCTTTCGCCTATAGCATATGCAACGATTCCACCACCGGATTCGATTATCGTCTGCTCGATCTCCGAACCTTCGGTGGATACGAATACCTTATATGTTTTGTAAAAATCTAAAGAACCTTTTGCTTTCTTTACACTGCCCTTTAGCATCATTTTCGTTGCTTTGACTAAAAGGTCTATTTTACCAGAAGGTGCTACTTCGAATGGATCTCTGGATATTGGAGTGATATAAGTTGCGATATGCTTATCTTCTGGGGCAAGAACGATATCTTCTTTTTTAGTGAGTGCAGAAGCCCTGGCGATCTCTATCGCTTTGTCAGCATTTGACAGTAAGGATTCTTTCTTCAGAATATTAGAAGAGGCAAATCCCCACGCCCCATTAACTACAACTCGAATGCCAACACCCCTATCTGTAGACATATTATACGAAGATAATACTCCGTTTTCTACATTTATCCTTTCGTTTTTCCTATCCACAAATCTTATATCAGCATAGGTTACCTTAGATTCTACATAGTTCAATACATCCCTCAATAATTCCTTCATATTCTTCCCTGCCTTTCTGCAGTGAGTTGTAAAATTAAACCTCAAATAAACTTATACGTTTTATCTGTTTTCCATCATCCAACATCTAACATTATATTTACCATCCTCTTTCTTGCAATCGCTCTTCTGGTGCGATGGATGCCATATCTAAACCTTTCATAGGTTCGCCAATATCTTCGCTCACCTTTACGAGAATAGATGGATCATCGTAATGAAGTACTGCCTGAACTATCGCTGCTGCCATCTTCCGTGGCTCCCTGGATTTGAACACCCCTGAGCCTACAAACACACCATCCGCACCGAGTATCATCATCAGAGCAGCATCTGCTGGGGTTGCTACTCCCCCCGCAGCGAAATTCACTACTGGCAGCTTCCCTTTTTCCTTAACTATTTTTACTATTTCATAAGGAGCACCTATGTTTTTGGCAAAGGTCATCAGCTGATCATCAGGTAAGTTCACGAGTTGACTTATCTCACTCATTATAGTTCTCATATGTTTTACTGCTTCCACTATATTCCCGGTGCCTGCTTCTCCTTTAGTGCGAATCATAGCAGCACCTTCTCCTATTCTCCTCAAAGCCTCTCCAAGATTCCTCGCTCCACATACGAATGG
>QNAT01000291.1 GCA_003641555.1 Thermotoga sp. | reverse complement strand
GAGTATTGCAAAACAAAGGTATTTGAAAATAGAAAGTTAAGATACGATCGTCTCAAAAGAGTCGTAGGGACGAGTCTTCATAGTACTTGTCCGATTCACCGTAGGTGAATAACTATGGGACTGCGTCCCATCGGACTACGAGGTAACGGTATGATGCCTTTTAAGAGATGTTAGATTTTGAAAGTTGAATTAAAGACAAAAGAAATAAGCATAACAGGTGCAAATTTGTGGCTAAAAACTACTTTCTTATTGTTATGGTTTTTCTCTGTGCCTCCGTGGCAATCTAATCTTTTCTTTGGTTCGTTTGACTTTTATCACAGTATCTGACCTCATGACTTCCTTCGAAAAAGTACTTTGATATCATTAGAGGTCAATTCAGCAAAAATTTAGAAAAAATAAAGAGGAGATTAAAACATATCATATCGCCACTGGATTGTATAGTGTAAAATAAGATTGATCCACCATGGTCATTGAGGTTCTGGATTTAAACTGGCATTACAAAATTTGCGTTAGCCACGAATGAACGCGAATAATGGATTGACACTTTATACTGGATGATATGATAATCGTAGAAAGTAGAAATATGAAAAGGGTGATAATGCCAGAAAAATGGTGTAAAATAGATATAATGAAAACACGAACCGCAATAGCAGGTGATCACGATGCTTAAGAGGATATACATAAAGGGTTTCAAATCCTTTGCTTATCCTTTATTCCTGAGTTTTGACAATTCTTTGACTGTTATAGTTGGCCCGAATGGCTCTGGTAAATCCAACATGGTGGATGCGATAAAATGGGCATTCGGTGAACAATCAAAGAAAAACTTGAGGGCTAAAGATGCTGTAGATATTTTATTTAATGGGACACCATCTGTATCTCCTGCTCCTTCCGCTCATGTTGCTTTAACCCTTTCCTTAGATCATCGGGGAAAGGTAACTGTGGAGAGAAAGTATTCGCAGGAAAAGGGTAATGAATATCTACTAAATGGGGAACACACTAAATTAAAGACAATAATGAATTACTTCGCAGGAACGGGGGTTGGCAGAGAATTTTATTCGATAATCGGGCAGGGAGAAATAGGAATGATCCTATCCGCTTCCCCACAGAAAATACGCCTTCTCATAGAAGAAGCGGCCAGGATAGATAAGTACAAACTACAAAAGTCCGAGGCACTCAAAAAACTCGCTTCTGTAGATAAAAACACAACGGCTTTAAAGACCATACTTTCGGGTTTATCTCAAAGGATGAAGAGATTGTATCTGCAGGCAAAGAGATCTGAAAGATACGAAGAGTATTCCAGAGAACTGAAGAAGTTGAAGACAATTTCTTATGCAGTAAAGGGAAAGAATATCATACTCAAACGGGATTCAAATGTCTCCAAATTAACCAAAGTCAAGCAAGAGATGGATGATATGGAAGCAGAAATATTCAAGATAGAAGCGAAAAAAGAAAGTTTGAGTGTGGAGTTCAGCAATGTAGACAGTGAAATAGACAGCTTCACGAATACCTTGAACGAGTACAGAACTCGTCAGGAAACCTTGCAGAAATTAAAAGACACGTTTAGAGAAAATTTATCCAATTTAGAGCGAGAATACATCGACATATCTTCAAAGATATCGTATATGAAGAACGAAGAGGTGAAGATATCGAAGAGAAAAGAGGAGATAAAGTACATATACAATGGCATACTAAAGGAATACGAAAAAGCAAAGGAAAATCTTAAGAAATTAGAAGATGAGAAATTTGAAGTGGAAGAAAAATTCAAGAAAAAAGAGCACGATGTAATTTTCCTTCAGGATGAACTGAAAAAAAATATAAGACGTTATACCACCCTTGAAAACGAGGTAAGAAATGGTGAAGACAGAATAAACGATATATTAGAACGTAAAAAACTCATAACGGATCAGTTAAGTGTGAAGGAAGAAAAGATGAATGTTATGAGTTCTCACCTCGATGAATTGAAGAAAAAGAGGGAAATTATACGAACAAGTGGCATTGAATTGACATCCAGAGTAAAAGAAATGGCTTCGTCCTTAAAAGAAATGGAGGAGCATCTGGAAACAGCAGTGGCGAAGAAAAATGAATTGGATAAGCAGAAGAGTTCTGCAACATCAAAACTCGAACTCTTGAAAAAATGGAAGGAATCATATGAAGGTTTCGCTCAACCAGTTAAAGTTATCTTCGAGTTGAAAAAGAATAACAAAGGTCTTGATGGAATTTGTGATGTAGTTGCCAATATAATAGATGTTCCTCAAGAGTACGAAATGGCTGTGTGGGCTCTCGTAGGGAACAGGGCTCAGAATATCGTTACAAAGGACGCAGAAACAGCAAAATTTGCAATATCTATCTTGAAATCTCATGATCTTGGTAGAGTAACATTTCTTCCTATGGATCTCATGAAAACCACGAGCAGGAGTTTCTCAACGCTGCCGAAAGATATAAAGGGGATAAGGGGATATGCCAGAGATCTCATATCTTTCGATGATAAATACAGGGGAGTGATCTCCTATCTATTCCGCAACGCAGTGATAGTGGATATACTGGATACTGCAATATATATGCGACGCAATTTGAACCTGAAACAGCGGATCGCAACTCTTGGTGGGGAATTGATGGATACAGGAGGTGCTATAACAGGGGGCAGTATGAAAGGTAATAGATATAAAGTGATCTCCAGAAATCGTGAGATAGCAGACCTTGAAGGTGAAGTATCTCACTTGAACTCACAGTTAAGCTCATTAGAGAACAGCATAGCGAGGACAAAGAAAGAATTGACATCTCTCACAGCAAAATATGAAAAGAATGAAAAACAATTAAGACAAGCCAATAATGAATTCAACTCCCTGGAAAAGATGATATCAGATATGGAAAAACAATTATACGAAACTACTGATGAAGTAAAGAGTTTACAAAATATGTCTAACGACTACTCGG
Source organism: Thermotoga sp. (assembly GCA_003641555.1). Lineage (GTDB taxonomy): Bacteria > Thermotogota > Thermotogae > B3-G13 > B3-G13 > B3-G13. The sequence continues at coordinate 147 of QNAT01000291.1, read as the reverse complement.
GACGTATAGAAGAGATGAGAACCCTACAGGATACTCGAAAAGAAGAACTACATGTACTCGATAGAAAGAGACGTACTCTAGAAGAAAATTTGAATGCAGAAAGTCAAACTATCGGTGAAGAAAGGGATAAATTGGCACAACTCGATG
>QNAT01000290.1 GCA_003641555.1 Thermotoga sp. | reverse complement strand
GCCGTACCAACGGCACAGGTAGACACAGACAGGCCTTCCCTTGCCATTTTATACAAAGTAGATTTTCTTATTTTTAAAAATTTTGCGGTCTCCTCAAGGGTCATTATTTCTCCAAAACCTTCCATTATAGATTTAACATCACATGATAATAATATATAGCAAAGAAAGGCAAAAAGTCAAATCCATTCGGGCTGTATAATAAAAAGTTGATGGAGTGATCGAGGAAGGTAACATATTGGTGAGAAACAAAATATTTTGAGTGCATCGGCGTCCAGGGATAAATATTCGATGCAATCCAGCGTGATATCGACAAAGCCAGGCAAATCTTAACGTAGAGCCAGGGAACCATCTATGGTGAATGGGTGGTTGGAATAATCAGTTCATTTCAACATTTCCTCCCTTACCTCACCCACGTGATCACATCTCTTGCAATATTTTTTAAAGAATTTCCTCACATCATTCGGCATACCTTCTTTTACGATCTTTCCATCACAGATCAAAAAGGTATGATCGGCGAGGTTTGCCATATCCTCGTTGTGTGTTATTAAAACGGTCGTGGTCCCTATCTTCTTAAAACTCTTTATTGCCTTCCTTATGCCACTTATGGAGGCCATATCAATACCAGAATCTGGTTCATCGAGGATCGCGAGTTTTGGTCTCATCGAAATTACGGAGGCGAGTTCTATTCTCTTCCTTTCACCGCCACTCAGGTTCTCGTTCAACGTTCTGCTGAGGAATGAATCCGGAGATAAGCCAACGAGTCTTAAGCACTTCTCAGGCTCTACACCATCTTTCTTAAGGTTTAAATACTCCTTTACGGTTATCCCCTCAAAATTCGCAGGTATTTGCCATGCAAGTGTAATGCCGAGTTTTGCCCTATCACTCACCGAAAGTTTTGTTATGTCAGTTCCATTGAACACTATCTTCCCTGAGGTGGGCATATATCCGTTGAGACCCATGATTATAGCAGCAAGAGTCGTCTTTCCGGTACCATTTACACCTATGATGGAATATATATTGCCACTGCTAATGGTAAGATCTATCCCCTTTAAGATCTCTTTTTTTCCGGAATTGTAATAAAGATCCTTTATTTCAAGCAAGATATCATCTTTTTGGATGCTATTTAATTTATCCATAGACTAATTTTATGATCTCCTCGTTCTTCTCTTCAACAAATCAGTTATGGGACTGATCAGCCTTAAGAACTCTTTATTGACTATCCTGTAGTAAACGCTTCCTCCCTTTTCTATGCCGTCCACGATACCGGATTCCTTAAGTGTTTGCAAATGACGGGAAATGACAGATCGATCTACGCCGAGTTCTTCCGCAAGTTTACAGGTGCACTTTTCTCCTCGTCCCAGGATATCTAATATTCCCATCTTCGTCTCGCAGGCCAGAGCTCCCAGATATTGAGCTTCCAGAGTGATGCCTTTTTCACGAACGTACAATTTCTTTATAGATCTTCCAAATTTAACATAGCTGACCATGAAAGGGATCTGCAAGATCGGGACTATTGCCGGTGGAATTGCCATCAAACCCATACCTGCGGATAGCGCTATTGCCATTGCAGTCCCCTCATTCTTTCCTACCGATGTGAAGACTATCGCCATATGATCTTCGTAATTCAAACCTATCTTCTTATCAAAGTATGTCAACAGGAGCAAGGTTATCACATAATAGAGGACTAAAGGTATCAAAGCCACTGCTACCACATGGGCTTTGCTCGCCATGAGTTTCGCCTTTTCCATGAAGATCAAAAGGACTATCGCATACATACCCAATAACGAAATCGAGGGAAACAGGGGTTTTATCTTCTCAAAGCCCTTTGTTCCGATCTTCTTCAAAAGATAGATCCTCGTTAGATAGCCGAAAATTAAAGGAATGAAGACCACTATCAATATCGTTTTGATCAAAAGCCACGCCGATATATTCAAATGATATGTGCTCGCGAATAACTTAAGCCAGCCCGGGACAGTGGCTATCGTCAGAGTAAAACTCACGGCAACGATTATCGTAGCCAGTTCCAGATTTCCTTCCGAAAGACCTGTATAGGCTATGGCCATCGACGAACAGGGGACCACAACTGCCAGAAGTAGCCCCAGAGACAGAGTTGGGTTGATGTGAAAGACAAAGGCTAAGGCATACATCAGAAGTGGTGCATAAACAAGACCTATTATTAGCGCTATTAAAAGATTTTTCCAGGACTTCGCTGTTTTTTTCAACGCCTCGATCCTGAGGTTGATCATCATAGGATATATCATACTTATAACGACGAGCATATTCAACGTTTTGAGCAGATTTCCATGGGCTTTAACATTCACATGTAATCCTGCAAAAAAGCCAGCGATCATAGAAAGAGATACATATAAAGGCAAAAACTCGTCCAGGTGTTTTTTCAGTTTTTGAAAGTTCATTTTCATTTACCTCCCACGTACGATCTAATCTACAATTTATCAACCGAATCTTGAAATCTCCTTGCTCTTCTCTTCAACAATTCGGTTATGAGATCGATCACCTTTAGGACGCCTTCATCGACTATTCTGTAGTAAACACTCACTCCTTTCTTTCGACTGTCTACGATACCAGATTCCTTAAGGGTCTTCAAATGGCGGGAAACGACCGATTGATCTACACCAAGATCCTCTACGAGTTTACAAACGCTCTTTTCTCCCCGCTTCAGGACCTCCAATATCTCTATCCTTCTTTCGCAGGCAAGCGCCTTTAGATATCGGGATTTTAAATCAAAACCTCCTCTTTTTACGACTACCATCCTTTTACCCCCGAAAATCTTTTCCTTATTTATTCGTGTTAATGGAAAAATGCACGGAAAACTCTTCCAAAAAACCACATTCTTTTTTTCTTTATCTGTTGTAACCAGAAGGATGGGGATAGATAAAATTTTATGTAAGCTTTCCTCAAAAGTGCATTCAATTCCTTTGCGGTGAATCCCGGAATCTTCATAACGGAGGATACTATGCCGTATCTATCCCAATCCCTCGTTAGAAGCCTATTTGCCTTTACAGCTTCTTCGTAGACGGGAGTTCCAGGATAAGGAGTGAGTATGGTGAACTGGGCATAATC
>QNAT01000289.1 GCA_003641555.1 Thermotoga sp. | reverse complement strand
CTATTCTTGAACTTGCAAAGCATTCTGGGATGCATCCCATGGGGTATGCTTTCGAGCTGGATCATCACATTCTTCGTCTACGTGAGAGGATTCTCCATCCCCATTGCCACGACCTTTGCTTTAACCTTCACTGGAATAAGAATGTTCGGCAATATCTGGGGAGGATATATAGGAGATTATCTGTCCAGGAAAAAATGTGTATATCGTATAATACTGTCTATAACAACGATTCTTTTGGCCATTCCCTTCATTACCGCCAGTATATCTCGTGAGATCTCTCCTCATTCTGATCCTTCGCAGTTCATTATATTCTTTATCCTCGGTTTTGTCGGGATCAGCCTTGCTTCTGTGGCTGGGCCAAATTCGAGGGCGATGTTCTTAGATGTCAACGTGCCAGAAAATCGTGGGATGATGCTTTCCTTCGCCAACCTCACGGATGTGATGGGGACGGGCATTGGACCTTTCTTTGGCGGTCTCCTTGCCGATAGGTATGGCCTTTTCTTCGCACTCGTGACTTCTATCCTTTTCTGGATTCCCTGTGCCTTACTCTGGCTTCCTTTGATAAAGGCACTTCCAGTCGATATGAATGACCTCTCGAAGATAATGAAAAAACGTGCGTCGGAGATCTTGAAAAAGAAAAAAAATAAATAACGGGCTATGCGAGTTCGTGTTAGAATATAGAAAGGCAAATGATAAATGATAGAAATATATATGTGATCGGAGGCATTGATGAATGGACTTATCGATCGAGATCGCTGGAATACGCTTTAAGAATCCTCTTTTACCCGCTGCTGGTCCTCTAACCGGTGATGATTCGAAGATCGAATACATTGCCTCACTCGGAGTGGGAGGGATAGTTACCAAAACTATATCTTCAAAACCTGCGAAGGTTCCTCGACCCTGTATAGTTGCCACAAGAGATTACGTCATTAATGCCGAATTGTGGTCAGAATATGGCCCAGAAAGATGGATAGATGAGTTCCTTCCGAAGATCCGGGATATAAAACTACCGAAGATCATCAGCATAGGCTATACTCGAGAGCAGATCGAATGGCTCATTCCAGGACTGGAAGATTTCGCCGATGCATTCGAGATATCCACACATTACGTTGGAAAGGATATAGCCCCGATCGCAGAAGTGGTGAATGTTGCCACTAAGATCACTAAAAGACCTGTATTCATGAAACTTAGCCCTCACATGCCAGACCCCGTGGAATTCGCTCGTGCCGTTACAGATGCTGGTGCAGCAGGAGTCGTGGCGATAAACTCCCTTGGACCAGTCTATCACATCGAATCGAAGGTCGGCCGTTCACCTCTCGGTTCTAAAGATGGATACGGATGGATATCTGGCCCTGTTATAAAGCCCGTTGCCCTGTCTATCGTGCGAAGAATAAAGCAAGCTCTCGATATCCCGGTAATAGGGGTGGGTGGGATAAAAGATGCAGATGATGTAGTTGACTTTCTCGAAGTTGGTGCCTCTGCAGTGGGAATGCTATCCTCAGCCCTTATATTTGGGAAAGAACAATATAAACGAATTATAAATGGGCTCGAAGATGCTCTTCGAAGACGTGGCTACAGTTCAGTGAAAGATGCTATTGGCAACAAACTCAGTAAAGAGGAAGCTAAATATGAGGTGAGGAATCCTGTAATAGACATGGAAAAATGTACATTGTGCAAATTATGCGAATACGTGTGTCCATATTTTGCCATAAGGGTTTCAGACCATGTTGAGGTCAATTCAGATGCTTGTTTTGGATGCGGATTGTGCGAATCGAGATGTCCAACAGGAGCAATAAGCGGTGTTCTGGTGTGAATTACAAACTTTCTTCCGCAAATTGCTATTGTTCGTCACTTAATAAGATCTATAAATTCTTTCTCTGATAAACCTGTTTTAGCAGTTACCTCATGAACAATCTGTTTCAAAACGCCTATACTAATTCGCTTATGTCGAGGAACTATAATGATCGATTTCCCTTTGATTCTATACTTCATGTGGCTACCTTTCTGTGACGCTTTCTCATAGCCGAGTTTTTCAAGTGCTTTTGTTATCCTTTCCCAGGGCACAACAGGGTACTTACCCGACATGTATTGGTTCCCCTATTATAAGATACTCTGTCTGAATGAGAATCTCTGCGTCGGATATTCGAAAATACTCTCTATCATCACGATCCTCAAGTGCAAGTTCAGCTGCTTCATTTGTATTTGCAATGCATTTATCAATAGTTTCACCTTGAGAAAATACACCAGGAAGTTCTGGAATCGTTGAATAATACAAACCAGTTTCTTTATCACTAAAAATGTAAGCATGAATAATCATAATAAAGCCCCTTTTCAATTTATCGCTATCTCGTTCATCACCGAATACCTGTCTTTATCCTGTGGTACAATTCAATTATATCATAAACACCAGAATTTAATTCCCATCATATTCAACCGCATCGTGGAATATAGTTCGCTTGTGCTATAATATTTTGAAAAAATGAATATTTCCTGAGGTGACTTTGAATTACTGAATTTTCGAAAGAGTGCAGACAAACTTTATGGGTTTACCTTCTTTTTGGTTTCTAACTGGGATTTAGGGGATCTCGACATAGCGGTCTTACATGGGATGATATAATTATTTTACGACTTAAATATTTTAAGGAAGTGATTTTGCATAGAAAAAACGTTGTTTTCGGTGATTATCCTGATACTCGTTTTGTTGTTGTTAGTGCCTTCTGGATGTCTGGCCATGCGTTCTCAGCCAGGCACACTCAAGTGGAAGTACAAAACAGGAGATGAAGTATTTTCGAGTCCGGCGATAGGAGTAGATGGCACGATCTACGTTGGTAGTTTTGATGATTATCTCTACGCGATAAATGGAAACAGTGGTGGATTGGCAGATACACCCTGGCCGATGTTTCACCACAATGTGAGCCACAGTGAGAGAGTAAGTGAAGTACATAAGATAAGAAAAATTCCTCTCGAGGCATCTCCATATATAGGTTGCCCTTTCTATGTTTTAATCTCTGGTTCGGGAATGAAGATTCTTAAAGCATTTGTTCCAGAATTGAGTGCCCCGATATAGAAAAAGATATAGCCTT
>QNAT01000288.1 GCA_003641555.1 Thermotoga sp. | reverse complement strand
GGAGAATTGGGAGATAACGCTGGTATCCTTGGAGGGGCGTACCTCGTAAAGTCATGAGTACATTAAAGAGAATCTTTATTGGTAAGTCTGTATTAGGCATCGCTTTCAGGATGTCGATATACATCATGTTACTGGTCTATATTTTATTTGTAGCCTTTTATAGCTCTCCCACCCTTACTATAAAAAGATATCTTTTACATCCATTCGAAAGAAAGAGTATTTATAGAATAGAACCCCTTTTCTCCATAGCATTTCTTCAGAGTATTACTTTAAGGATATTACCTCTGGAAAAATTGGATAAAGAAGATCTCTCCAATATATTTTACAAGAGATACCTGGGTTCATATCGAATTAAGAAGATCAAAATTCTATCTCATCATAAGATCGATACGCCCTCTAAAGAAAACATTAAGAATATAGTTTTAGTAAATAGACCTGTTTTAGAGGAATTGAAAGACATATATAAAAAGGAAAGAGAAAAAGAAGGGGTTTCATCCTTTAGAACGCCTTTCGATGTAGCACCCGAAGATGTGAACTCGAAAATCGTAAATGCCTTTGCCCTATACATTTCAAATGGCATACAACAGCGCTACAAACTTCCTCAGTATGCCAGGTATTTCTTTAATGTCCGTTTAACCTTTGCAAGTGGGAAAGAGGGTATATACAAAATAACAGTCGAAAGAGTTTCTCTCATGCCGATCCCATCTGAGTCTTACCATCAATTGAGATGGATCATATCTGATATAGAACCTACCGATTAGCCGATTTACGATATAGTACCTGAATAGATATTGGATTTTGAATGTTGGATGTTGAATTGAAAGACAAAAGAAATGAGCATTAATAATGGGTTGACATTTTACAACATTCAACTCTTTCACAGTATAGTCATGCTATAATATATCATCAGAAAAAATTTTAAGGAGGGGTAAAATACGGTGAATGGGGATTTTAATGAAGACGAAAGGGAGATCACGTTATCCGACTTGTGGCGTACTCTGTTAGATAGAAAGTGGACGATCATCGCTATAACTGTTATAGCTGTGGCCATTGTACTTATCTATTCTTTTAAGACTGTTCCGATTTACGAATCCGAAACGATACTCAGAGTGGAGAAGAAGAGTGCGGTAGGACAAATACTGGATATCACGACAGGTGAGATCATTCCGTCCAGCGTGGAGGAAAACATCAACATAATAAAAGGACACAGCAATTTCGTGGAAGTCGTTAAACGTTTGAATCTGAAAAAAAACGAATATTATTCGAATATGCCTCTGAAGATGATACCGTTTGCCCTGGAAAAGCAAGTCTCCGTCCAGGCAGTTGGTAGAACGAATTTAATAAGAATCAAGATGGAAAGTCCGGATCCGGTTTTAGCTCGTAATGTAGTCAGTACGCTTGCACAGATATACGACGAAAAGATGAAAAATCTCGAAAAGAGTGATTACGAAAGAAGTGTAGATTTCATAAAGCAGCAGTTACCCGAAGTGAAAACAAAGGTAGATAAGGCAGAAGATGCTATAAAGCAGATGAAAGAAAAATACAATTTCATCACTTTCGATACAAAGGCAAGTCAATTGTATACCACACTTAATGGTTACAAATCCCAATACGATTCTGTAGAGATCTCTCTTGAGGAAAGCAGAAAGAAACTGAAAGCGGTACAATCTGAATTAAAGGGTAAAGAACCCATGATGGTAACCTCACAGACTACAATGGATAACCCCATCTACAAACAACTCCAGTCGAAGTTAGTGGACTTGAACATTCAATTGGTAGGATTAAAAAACGAATATGCCTCTAAAACCACTCAGATAAAGGCAATAGAAGCCCAGATCGAAAACGTCAAAAAGCAGATGAACTCGGAGGCGCAAAAAGTAATAGGTTCTGAAACTTCGTCTGTTGATCCTACTTATCGTTCACTATATCAACAGGCGATAAATCTTCAGGTTCAGATCAGCGGTTATGAAGCCAAGTTAAAGGCTTTGTCCACGTATATCAAAGATTATCAAAATCAAATAGCACAATTGCCTCAATTGGAGCAAAATCTGAATCAATTGGAAAGGGATTCAAACGTAAACAATCAGCTCTATACCAGACTACTGCAAAAAAAATCAGATGCCGAGATCGCTCTGGCATCTATAGCCAATAGAACGCTCATAGTAGAACCTGCCACGATACCCATGAAACCCGTAAAACCTAACAAGAAGTTAAACCTGGCCATCGGAGGAGTTTTGGGGATATTTCTCGGCGTGTTATTTGCATTTTTCCAGGAATACAGAGATAAAACTATTCGAAGGGTAGAGCAGGTGGAAATGATTTCTGATTCTCCTATTCTTGTTCAACTCGCTAAGGCTTTCACTAATCCAAAACCAGTTATGCTTACAGAGAAGAAAAAAGGTATTGATATCGAAAAGTACCAGGTGTTTACAGTTGATCTGATGCATCATCTCAGTAACAACCCTATCATAGGCATAACTTCTCCAACTTCTTCACAAGATATCTCTGCTGTATCCGTAGATATCTCCGCTGTACTGGCAGAAAATGGCTACAGGGTACTTCTCATTGATGCTGACTTTAAAAACAAACCTTTGAACAGATATTTCGAACCTGGAGATATGGGCTTTGCCAATGTTTTAAATGAAGAAAAGGGTATAGAAGATGTAGTGATGTCGTATGAGAAGGGATTCGATGTAGTGGGTGCAGGTACACTATCCGAGAATTTGAATGCCCTTTTTAGAAAGCATAATATTGATAAGATATTCGATGCTATGAAGGAAAAATACGAAGCTGTTATTATAAATCTACCCGGAGTATTGGATGCATACGAGTCTATGGTAATTGCTAAGAGGATAAAGAATACATTGATGGTTATAAAATACGGCGAAACCGAACAGAAGGCGTTATCAATAGCAAAAAATAAACTACACAGAGCAGAAATAAACATTGTAGGGGTTATTATGAGTTCCGTTCCAAAGAAAAGATTGGAAAAATATATATGAGTAACAATTTGGTGAAGAAAGTCGCTTTCTTCATATTCATAATCGTTAGTATGATAACACTAATTATGTACGGGGCAGATTATAAGATCCG
>QNAT01000287.1 GCA_003641555.1 Thermotoga sp. | reverse complement strand
TGTCTGAGCGAAGCGAGTTTATCATTTTTAGCATTTTTACGAAGAATTTTAGCAAATTTCGTACTAGCCTTGATTTTTTCTTTGGTTCATTTCTTTTGTATCAAGACAAAAGAAATGAACATAAAGGGTATTTAAAAACAGAACGTTAAGATATGATCGTTTCAAGAGATCCGGATCCATAGGGACTGGTCTTCAACGATTCTGTCCAATGGGCAGGGCTGAAGATCTGTACCTACGAACAAACGTTCGATGCTTTTTATTGTGTGAGCAAATATATACTTTTTAAAGTGAAATGAGTATAATTGTTCGTGATAATTAATAATAATTCGTGGCTGAATGATAAATGATAGAGATATGTTGTAAAGGGAGGTATTGGTAAGATCGCAGGATGCGATGGATAAAGGAATAATAGGTGTTATAGACATAGGCACGAATTCAATTCTCTTGTTGATCGCTTCATTCGATAGAGATGAATTACATACTTTACATGAGGAATTCAAGACCGTTAGGCTGGGAGAAAGATTGACGGAAGATCGGAGAATACATCTTGATGCCATTGAACGTGCTGTTGGTGTATTAAAGGAATACCAGGAGACCTGTAAAAAATACAGTTGTAAAAAGATAATAGCGGTGGGAACGGAAGTGTTCAGAAAGGCAAAAAATACACCAGAAGTTCTTGATATCCTGAGAAAGAATTGTGATATAGAGGTAAAGGTCTTATCTCCCAGGGAAGAGGGTAGATCGTCTACATTGGGTGCGATGGCTGTGCTGGATTTGAGCAGAGATAAAGATTACATGTGTGTGGATATAGGAGGAGGAAGTTCAGAGATCGCATACGTTAAGAAGGGTAAGATCAGTAATACACTTTCCATACCTATGGGTGCATTGAAAGCTGCGGAAAGATTTTCTCTTCAACCACCTGTTGATGACCTGAAAATCAAAAAAACGATCGATTTTTTGAAAAGATATTTTGAGGATATATCTTTTCAAAAGGGCCTGGAGATGGTAGGGATAGGTGGTACGGCAACGACAATGGCATTTATGTATAAAAGATTGGCAGAATACGATGTGGACGAAATAAATGGAACTCGTTTAACCATTGCAAATATAGAAGAAATGCTTAAAGGATTAGAATCTATGAAGTTGGGTAAGATAGTAGAACTAACGAAGGATGTGGGAAGAGCAAGGATAATAATTGCCGGGATCATTCTAATACTCGAGATCATGCAGGCAAGTGATACAAATGAAATTCTGATCTCAAGTGGCGGGTTGAGAAATGGTATTGCTTACGAGTATTTCTATAAAATGCCAACTCATTCATGATCCTCTCTACTGTCCTGAGATGAATTGAATTTCTTACCCCACAAAGCTTCGAGACGTTTCTTTATCTTTTCTTCAAATCCGTTTTCTGTTGGGTGATAAAACTGCCTTCCTATCAAGCGAGGAGGCAGATAGATCTCATCTACGAAATGACCCGGATAATCGTGAGGATACTTGTATCCCTTTCCGTAACCCTGGTTTGCCATGAGCCTGGTAACAGGGTTTCGAAAGCGTAAAGGGACTTCATCATATCCACCCTTTTGCGTTTCTTTTTTTACCTCGGTGTATGCCTTATATATGGAATTGCTCTTTGGGGCCGCACATAGATAAACCACAGTTTCCGCAAGTGAAAGGTCGCATTCTGGCATTCCAAGAAAGTGACAACTCTGATAAGCACTCACGGCGAGGGGCAAAGCATTCGGATCAGAGAGTCCCACATCCTCTGTTGCCACCCTTATCAATCTGCGTGCGATGTAAAGAGGGTCTTCTCCTCCTTCCAGCATACGTGCAAGGTAATAAAGTGCCGCATTCGGATCACTTCCCCTTATGGATTTGTGAAGTGCTGATATTAGATCGTAATGTTCTTCTCTGTTTTTGTCATATCTCAATACGAGTCGCTGTGTTGCTTCGTGAATGTGATCAGGCGTGATCTTTCCGTAATTTGCTATCTCAGTTGCTAAAGATAATATATTCAAGGCAGACCTTGCATCTCCCTGGGCAAATTCCGCTATTTCCTTCAGAACATTTTCGGAAATAACGAGATTGAGTTTACCATAACCTCTTTCTGGATCATTTACAGCTCTTTTCAATATTTCCATGATGTTTTCACGGGAAAGTTTATCGAATTTAACTACTTTACACCTTGAAAGAAGAGCTGCATTTATTTCAAAGGAAGGGTTCTCAGTTGTAGAGCCTATGAGTATTATATCTGCATTTTCAACATAGGGAAGTAAGACATCTTGTTGACTTCGATTAAATCTGTGTATTTCATCTACAAAGACTACAGTTCGTTCTCCAGATTTTCTCTTTCTTCCCTTTGCATCCTCCAGTATCTTTTTGAGGTCTACACTACCCTTTACAGCAGCGCTGAAATAGATATAACGACCGGATGTCATGTTACGAATTATCTCTCCAAGTGATGTCTTTCCACTTCCAGGTGGCCCAGAAAGGATCATTGACAAAAGATGATCGGTCTCTACTGCATGTCTGAGCCATGTACCTTTACCCAGTATCTTCTCCTCACCAACGAACTCATCCAGCGTCCTTGGCCTCATGCGAGCGGCTAAAGGAAGATTACTCTCCTGCCAGAGATTAACCTGGTCCATTGGATTTAACCTTCGCTTTGAAGTATTCTATGGTTCCCTTCAGGCCGTTTTCCAATGAATACGAAGGTTTCCAGGACAATTTTTCTCTGGCCAGATTATTATCGAGTATATTCTTCCTTATATCTCCCGGCCTCGGTGGTCCGTATTCAGCATTATTATTGAATTTCGTAAGAGATTTCAGTATCTTGAAGAGTTCGTTGACACTTGTCCCTTTAGATGTGCTTATATTCACTTCTACTGTTCCGCTGTATTCCATCGCCCTTATATTTGCGTTCACGACATCATCGACGAAAACATAATCCCTTACGTACTCACCATCTCCGTTGATAACTGGCTTTTCTCCCTTCAGTATCTTGTTTATGAATATAGCAACTACTCCTGCTTCTCCATAAGGGTCCTGTCTCGGACCGTATACATTGGCATATCTAAGAGCAGCGTAATCCAGCCCT
>QNAT01000286.1 GCA_003641555.1 Thermotoga sp. | reverse complement strand
GGGGATAAAGGCAGGTTACGTAGAAGGACCAAGAAAGTTTCTTTTGGGTTTATTAAATGAGATGTTTAACAGTTGTGATGTCATAATAGCAGGATGTACTGAAGTTTCATTGGCCATAGGTAATGAGAAAAGAGTTATCGATTCTGTAGAAATTCTTGCCAGAAAAATAGTTCAAGTATGTAAAGGAGAAGGAGATTGAGAAAAAGAGTAAAAGATTATGGGATCGAATTTGGCTCATTTCCAAGAGGAAAATACAATTCCATTACCGATGTGCCCGGTGTTAAAGTAGGACATTGCACGATACGGAAGGATATTCCTATTATAGTTCGAACAGGAGTAACTGTCGTTATTCCTGGAGAAGGAGATGTATACAATTCACCGGTATTCGCTGCTGCTCACGTGATAAACGGGTTTGGAAAATCTATAGGACTCGTTCAGATCGAAGAATTGGGAAGCATAGAAACCCCTATTCTCTTAACCAACACCTTAAACGTTGGCATAGTCGCTGATGCCCTCGTAGAATATATCCTTCGATCTCATCCCAACTGTACCACTGTTAATCCCGTAGTTTGTGAATGCAACGATGGTAAGCTAAATGATATTCGAACGAGATCTGTAAAAAAAGAAAATGTCTTTAGTGCCCTACAAGAAGTCCAGAGTGGCGTTTTTGAAACTGGCTCTGTAGGGGCGGGAACCGGCATGATTTGTTATGGTTACAAAGGTGGTATAGGAACATCATCACGTGTCATAATGCTCGATGAAAGCAAGTATACGATAGGTGTTCTTACATTAACTAATTTTGGTAAAAGAGAAGAATTAACCATAAAAGGAATAATGATCGATGATTATTTTAAAGATCAGGTTGAAGAGACAGGGGATGGTTCTATAATAATCATTATCGGAACTGATATTCCACTTACACATAGGCAGTTGAAAAGGATCGCTAAGAGAACGAGTATCGGTATAGCACGCACGGGCGGGAGATGTTCAAATAGCAGTGGAGAAATCTGCGTTGCTTTTTCCAATTCCAACAGAAGACTCAGATCAGCGGATAGAAATATTTACACTATTAAAACGATTGCAGAAAACGCAAAAGTCACATCGCTTATCTTCGATGCTGTAATAGATGGAGTTGAGGAAGCCATTATTGATTCCCTATTCACTGCAGAAGCTGTAAAGGGTAGAAATGGGAAAGTTGCAAGGGCATTACCCGTAGAAGAGTTTATCAGCCTCTTTCAAAGAAGACTCCGCTTTCTATAAGGTGGAGTAGTTCACAATCTTCTTGAGATAACGATGCAGATAAAAGATACCATGAATATGGAATATGTAAGATAATCACATATCCTGTATCTAAGAATGTGGAATTTGGTCCTACCTGTTCCTCCCCTGTAACACCTGGATTCCATTGCAATGGCGAGTGCCTGTGCATGTCTTATAGCACTCGATAGAAGGGGGATTATAATGGGTATGAATGACTTAACACGTTTTATTATTCCTCCTGTATCGAACCTGGCTCCTCTGGATGCTTGTGCCTTCATTATTCTATCTGTCTCATCTGCAAGAATAGGGATGAATCTAAGCGATATAGAAAGCATCATCGCCATTTCCTGGGAAGGGAAACCAAGCTTTTTTAAAGGTGAGAATATGCTTTCCAAACCATCTGTGATCTGTGTTGGAGATGTTGTGAACGTTAAAACCGCTCCCATTTCTAATATAAATATCAATCTTAAGGATATAAAGACAGCGTTGTATACACCATCAGAAGTTATCTTCATAATCCATAGATTTAATACAACTCTTCCATTATTGCTACTGAAGAGCTGGAAGATAAAGGCTAAAATAATCAATAGCCATAATGCTTTGAGACTTTCAAGGTATTTTAAAAGTGAGATAGAAGACAGGAAAATAAACGAAATCAAGATTAATGCCAATAAAACATAACCCCAGAATGAATTCACAAAGAAAATAGCAAGGATGAAGACAAATGAAGATAAGATCTTAGTACGAGGATCAAGAGAATGAACAGGAGATATCTTCGATATGTATCTACCTAAAACGATATTTTTTATCATGGGCTCAAAATGTCTTCATTTCCACTTTACCAGTTGCTATCCATAATGTTGTGTGTGCGATCAGCTTTCCATCCTCTTTTCTGAAGACATCCAATGCGTTTCCAGCCGTAACTCTTCCATCCGTAGTGAAATTTATAGTAGAGGAACTCGATGACCAATATATATGATTCATTGTTGCTTCCTTTGTTTTTCTACAGGTGATCTTTACGTGATCGAAGTGAGCGGATGGTGTATCAGACAGAACTCGGGAGAAATAAACGTGAGCTTTTGTTGCCTTATTCATGGCATTTTCTCTGGCATCATTTAGCAGTTCATACAGTTCTTGAATCTCTGCCTTTGCCCCTATAACTCCTGGCTTAAAAAAAGTGATGCCTATACTCAGAATTCCGGCCAGGATGATTATCACTATCAAAATCTCTACGACTCCAAATCCGTTTTCCTTTGCCTCCTCCTCTTCGTTTACGAAGCGGATTCCCTTAACTGGTTTGTAGAATCTTCTGCTCTGTTTCTTCATCATTTTTTAACATAAACTTGTATGTTTGATTTATTTTCACAACTGAATTATACTATCAGTATATGAACAAATCAAGAGAAATTAGAACAGGAAGACATTGTGTTTTTCTTAGGCATGTACGTTTGGTTTTCGTAACGAAGTACATACAGAAAGCCTGTTTTTAGAACACAGCATCTTAATGCTTTAGGAACGAAATTCTCAAAGATTTACCAGGATTTTAATGCTGAACTTGTAGAGTTCGATTAAAAAGATATTGTTGAAAAAATGCGTTTATGGAGTCCATGCTACTTTGCCGGGTCATGTGGTGGAGCGTCATTGGGTATTATCGAAAGATATATTGAGAACCAAAATACGCCCGCTACATCCTCTACCTAAACGAAGAGAAGGTTAATATTTTGTACCTTTGCAAGATCATGGTAAAATTTGTATAGTGGAATATGAAGTTCATTTTGGAAGGAGTGGGTGAAGTGAATTATAGAGAAGATGAAAATGGAAATATCATTCGTGAAGAT
>QNAT01000285.1 GCA_003641555.1 Thermotoga sp. | reverse complement strand
GTATAAAGGAGTATAGAATTGAGATGAAGTCAGATAAAAAGGGAGGCCATGGTGATGGAAGAGTTGTTGAAATCATTGGATCCTGCTCTGGAATTACTGGATGAAAGAATAGAAGAGGGAAGTATAGAGCTTCATGTAAAGCGAAACACATTAAAAGAAACCTGTCCTTATTGCGGAGAAGAATCGGGAAGTGTTCATTCTGTACACAGGAAGAGAATTCACGATTTACCCGTTCAGGAGAAGCTGCTCACCCTGGTACTGGAACGAAGGATATTCTTTTGTAAGAATCCTCAATGTAAGCACAAAACATTCATAGAGGAGCTGCATTTCATAGATGGCAAATGCGCAAGGCGAACAAAGAGATTGGATGAAAGAATAAGAGACATAGCACTGAAAATGAGTGCCAGAAGTGCCAAGAAAGTTGTGAATTCTGGCCTTACAGTGATTTCAGATGATACTATACTCAGAATATTAAAAAAAACAGAAAGTATGTAAGACAAAAAAGGTATGTATAGACGATTTTGCAATAAAAAAGAGAGCTACCTATGGAACGGTTATAGTGGACCTTGAAAACTCCAAAGTAATAGACATGATCCCTTCCAGAAACTTAACTGAGGTTACAGAATGGTTGAAGGAATTTCCAGATATAGAACTCGTGTCTCGTGATGGATCATTGACTTATGCCAGCGCAATAAGCGAAGCTTTACCAGAAGCAATACAGGTCAGTGATCGTTTTCATCTGGTCAAGAATTTCACAGATGATGTCAGAAAATACATTCAGCGCACTGTCCCAGCAAGGATCAAAATGGAAGAGCTGTCTTTTTCCAAACCTGAGGAACCTCTTGAAAAGAAGCCTACTCTTCGTGAGATTCTCCAAAAGCAAAACGAAGAAGACAAGAACCGGCTTGTTGAGATGGTGAAGGAATTATATCACGATGGTTATTCCATTAGAAGGATTGCCAGAGAGTACAAAATGTCCAGAAATACCATTCGAAGATACATAAGACATGGCGGTAAAATGGTACACGCTTCCACAGGTGTGAGAAAAAGAAGCATTCTGGATCCATATAGAGATTCCATTGTTGCCATGAAAAAGGAAAAGAAAACTGCGAAATATATTTTTGCGGTAATTTCCCGGGAAGGTTACGATGGTTCCTATTCAAACTTAAAGACCTTTATTTCAAAGCTAAACAGAGAAAGCCACGAAGTGAAAACTATTGTCCCTGTCCTCTCGAGAAAGCAGCTCACAAAATTACTGTACAAAGACACTTCAAAATTCAAAAAGGAGGTGCAGGAAAAGTTGAAATCATATATACGAACGAATGAAGAACTCCAGATGGTCTACCGAATTGTGACTGAGTTCAAACGTATCTTGAAGCAAAAAGATATAGAGAGTTTTCCCGGATGGCTAAGAATGGTAAAACACCTGGATATACCAGAACTGAATCATTTTTTCAGGGGTATAAGAAGGGACCTCGCGGCTGTAAGGAATGCCATAACACATAAAGAGAGCAACGGCCTTGTCGAGGGCATAATAAATACGACTTTCCTGTTTGTTTCTTGCCAAGGGTTATATGATCTATCTACCCGGAAGATCTTTCGAGATGTAATCTCGTATTTCGTGGTTGTTATATATTCCTGTGATCATCAGCCATTTTCGTGGATTCATGATGGGTTTAGCTCCCATTGAATGTACTTGCTTTTCCTGGGTACGCATATCTGTCCCTATGCCCCCTATTTTTCCATAATTTTAATGAGGAATATTCATCTATAGCCATCTCGAAAACATTGATTATCTTTTTCTCCACATTGGGTTTTACGCCATCGTAAACGAAGCTCTTAGTGGAAGAGATGATTCCTAGGTGTTTTAAGATAACTTTTAATGCGATTATCCAGGGTGCGAATTTATATATCTCCATTACTGAAAGAACCACTTTTTGAATCTCTAGCGCTTTTTTAAGATCCGCGGTTTTAGAAAGTTGGCTACAGGTTTTTGGTATAGCATTCGCAATCCCTGGAACAAAGCCAGAGCTACCAACATACTTACTTACTGCCATAAATTCCTCAGCTCCCTGATATATCTTGAAATCTTTGGACGATATATTATTGACTATAGATTGGTAATAAAGAAAATTCTTACTGCTTTCCTTTAGACCTATGATTTGTTCGTTCTGCCTTAATTCCATTAGTGCATCGTGTGTTATATATTTATTGTTTGTCATTTGTGGAATGTTGTAGAGAACAATAGGACGTCCAATTTCCGAAGCTACACTTTTGAAGAAGCTTACCTGTTCCTTATCCGGAATAGAAAAATACATTGGAAGAGTGCAAACGAAGAAACTTACTTTCTCTATAGGGATGGCTTTTTTCACCATTTGTACGAATTCATGAATTCGTTTATATGAAACATCACTAACCCCGATAGCAAATTTAACCCCATTAGAAACCTCTGCAAAAGCTTTAATTGCCTCAAGTTTCAAAGTATCCGGCATTCCGGCAAATTCTCCTGTTGAACCTCCAATAAATATTCCGTCACATCCGTTCGAATTTATAAAATCTACAAGCCGAAGAATGCTTCTTTTGTCTACTGATCCATCTTCTTTTATGGGGGTAATTACTGGTATTATCAATTCTTGTTCCATTAAACAACCTCCTTTGTATTTAGAGCAAGTAGCAACTTAAAAAAATAGTAGTTTCCAAAGATGATTTCATTGTCAATAAAAATATGTTTAGGATAATGGTAGCAGCCATGTATTAATCTTTTTTTTCTATCCAAACAATTATTCTTGACCCATTCCCAGATTTGATCAAAGAGGACAGATGCTCTAATATTTATGTTTTTTCCGTTATATAGACCTAATAATATAATCACCGCTGCAGAAGAATCGATTATATCAGTATCGCTATCCTCAAAATCGTAAGGGATTCTTTTTAGTTCATACCACTTTTTTTCCAGAAAATCAATTAACCTAATAAAAGTGCTTTTAAAAATTTTGTCTTGTGTCTTTCCCCAAAACCATGAAGTTCCATAAATAGCCCATGCAAGGCCACGAGCCCAACAACTTTTTTCAGATTTTCCTTGTACTTTGACAGGTTTGAAT
>QNAT01000284.1 GCA_003641555.1 Thermotoga sp. | reverse complement strand
TTGCAGCACCATAAGCTATATACTGCCACCATTGAGAAAGTTCTGGCATTGTTGCGTTATCCAAGATTTCCGTAGGTCTACGATAAGCATTTATTTCAACCCTATAAGGTTGGTCAGGAATAGGCCTAACGGTAAAAGCATTATTGTAATATAAAACACTTGTAGGCACTGTAGGTAAATATGGAACTGTCTGGCTATATACAACAGTGCTTATTTTGGGTGCATTTGCAAAAACAAGGTCATATTCTCCAGTTAAATAATCTATTGCCCCTATGCCATCACCAATTAAACCGCCTTCTCCATCGTCATGAAGCTCTAACCCATTGTCATTCAAATCTACGGATGTAAATAAAACATTATTTCTTAAAATAGGTACATGGGTCAACGTACCAACATAATGCATTTCTACACTATTTCCGGTAGCGATTTCACGTAACTCATTTGTCTTGGGATATAAAGCGTAAAAACTATCATATGATTGAGTAAAATCAGATATACTCCCAGCTATATACAAAGGACTAGATACAACCATATATTTGTTCTTAAAATTATATAAAGGATTATTAACATCATCACTAGTTTCATATGTGTCTATATATGGTTTTGTGAAAAAAGTTAAAGTATCCTTCAAGGTTTCCAAGGATAAACTTACCGAGAAGTCATACAAAATAAATGTATTAATATAATTATTAAGATCAGCATCGCTTAATTGAGATGTCGAAGGACTTCGCGTAAGCCTTCTTATTTTTGTTTTTATATTAGCCAACGTTGAATACGTATTATCTGGCATTATAACCCCTTATTTGAGTGGAGTAACTTTAGCAATAGAATTAGCTGCCCCAGAATTGTCTATCTCCAAAAACTCCATACTTTGAAAAGTATATCTTTGCTTTTTTTCACCTATTATTGCAACAGGTTTACCAGTTTCATCCACTGAATACTTGTGAACAGGATACCATCCATTCTTATTTAAATGTCTAGCAACTCCTAAAGGAACACTACACTGAACTCCATCGGTAAGTGCATACTTTTGAATCGGATCCCCCTTGTGTCCTTTATAATCAAAGACTAAAGTTCCACCCGGAACTTCATGAAAGCGAAAGATTCCTTTAACCAATTCCCGTTCTTTGTCTCTTATATATTTTTGTTTAGAAGTAATAGGAGTAGGTTTTCTTACATTCATCGTCTATATCCTTTCTATTTTTAAGGGGGAGTTATAGGTCTCCCCCCAACGGTAAGAATTAAGAAACAGTTACATATTAAAAGATTTGCCAGCTTTCCAATACATTACATCGCCATTAACTCCACCGGGGCCGTTAGCACCCCCGCCAAGTACCATGCCAATATAATCAGTATTTAAAGTAGCATCATCAAATGTATTTACATAATCCAATTCACCAGATTCCCCGACAGGAACTATTAATGCGTGACTAAATGGTGTATCTGCATGTGCTGGAAATGTAAACGCTGTATATCCAGTTGAATCAATATCAAGCGTAATAGTGTTATTACCTGCATCTATAGCAGTAACCGTACCGGTTTGATTATTGATTTCAGTTGTACTGTAAATAGCAGGAACAATAACTCTAACCTTTTGACCCACGGTAAAGCCATGTGTAACAGTAAGGGTTATCGTTGTTGTAACACCAACAGCTATCTTAGAAATATATCTTTTCTTAGGATAAAAAGAATTTTCATAAGCAATTACTCTAAAGGTGCCATTTGTGCCAGCAAGGGCTAATTGAGCCATAAAGGGTAAAGCAAATGAAGTATCTGCAATAAGATTATTAACTGTGAAATCCATGCCCCCAAGTTGAGAAGCATTAGTAACATTAGTTAATCTAACTATGCAATTGTCTTCTATTCCAGTAGTTGGATTAGCGGAAACAACAGGCGCTGCAGCAGTACTAATTGCTGTTATAGTTGCTATAGGATCACCTAAAGGACTATTTGTAGTATCTCTATAAGTAAATCCTCCCGCTGCCATACCTACCATAGTAAGAGTATGTTCAGCATTTACTTTTTTATATTCATTACCTGTCCCAGCCGCCATTGGTTTTTGCCAGAAATATTTAACACCAACTCCTGGATTGGGATGCAGTGCAGCTTGTGTATGATTAGTAACTTCCATCCAGTCTACACCGGAACGAAGTTTAATTATTTTATCGCATCCATCAGAGGTAAAAAAACCCTGTTGGATAATAGTATTATCAGCCATAGTATACCTCCTTATTAAGTTGACAATGTTGCGCGAAGATTTATTAACCAAAGATCATTCGTAATCCTTGGAACTTCTGCAAATTTATAACCAACACTTACATTTTGCATCAAAGGACCATCGTAAATTGCAGGTCTAAAGAGGAATTTGGCGTTATATTCATCCATTTTCACAGTTGCATATGCTTCCATTCCAATGCAAAAGATATTGTAAACATCTTTACCTAAATTAGAAGCGGCTACAGACTTGGAACCTATTGATGATAATAATACGCGTAAATTTCCCAATGTGCCTTCTTCAGATCTTAATGCTTTATCTGGGGCAGGATAAGCCCATTTGTTTAGAAAACCAGCGCATTCGTTTAAATCACCTAAAAGATCCGTAGATCCTAAAGCAAAGTAACCATCACGTACTGGTGCTGTACCAAACTTATTCTCACCCTCAATATTATCCATAACAGTATAAGCGTCATTTCCTCGAAGAGTTCTAACAGCCATATCAGTATCCCAACGAGTAAGCTCAGTTGGATTATCGCCATTTACTCCGCCTTCACAGTTAATATGACCTGCAGTTGCAGCTAACATATCTCTTGTAAGTTGATCCTCGGTTTGTCTCATCGAGACACCTAATCTAATTGCTGCTTCGTTTAAGGGGGCGTCTTGAGATGTTAGAGTCACTTGCTCGTTTATATGTATCCATTGACCATAAAATTGAAGCTTAGCGTCTACATGATCTGCGTGTAATACTGCTGCTGGTGGGGTTTCGCCGGTATTTCCCAATGGTACCATTGCTGTAGCCAAGGGTTGATACCTTCTCATTCTTAAATATTGTCCACCATTGGCAGGCATCTTTTTTTTCATAGCCGCTATTTTGTGAATCATATGAGGTACAGG
>QNAT01000283.1 GCA_003641555.1 Thermotoga sp. | reverse complement strand
GTGAGTTCTCATTAAACTCGCTGAATTGTTCTTTCTCTGCGGCTGAATAGTTACGAACAATATTTAAATCTTCTTGCGATTCAATCGCTTATCTATTCCATATCTGGAAATGAGTTTGTTAAGATAACGATAACTGATCCCAAGTGCTTTAGAGGTACGGTGCTTATCCCATTTGAAAGCATTAAGTGCATGGGTCACATATTGTTTCTCAAGTGTTGAAGTAACGTGTTCTCTAAGATACGGGAGCTCTGGTAAAATTTCCTTTTTTCGTAACGATTCAATCAGTAAAGATGTGGTATCCGATATGACATCATTTATATGTATATCGAAGTTTGCAAAAAAGGGAGGAACAAGATTTGATACACTCTGATCCAGGTTGATCTGGCCCGTGTACATATAACGTCCAAGGATATTCCTGAGTTCTCTCACATTTCCTGGGTAAGGATAGTTGAGAAGCAGGGATTTATCTCTATCTGGAAGATCTTTGAATCGCACATCATAACTATTCGATTTGAAGAAATGATCGAAAAGTACAGGGATATCTTCTCTTCTCTGTCGAAGTGGAGGAATTTCCAACACGACCTCAGATAACCTGAAGAACAGGTCCTTCCTGAGATAGCTTATGTCCCTGTTAGTGGCAGATATAAACCTAACATTTATCTTTTTAGTAGTCGGGTCTCCTATAACGTTGTAAATTCCATCTTCTACTACATGCAAGAGTTTCGCCTGTATATATGAGGAGAGTTCACCAACTTCATCGAGGAAAACATGTCCATTATCGGAACTTTCTATTATTCCACGTTTCGAAGAAATAGCACCTGTAAATGCTCCCCGAGTATGGCCAAACAATTCACTTTCGAGAAGGGAAGTTGGTACAGAAGCACAGTTAAGACTGACCATGGGTCCTTCCCTCCAGGAGATCTCGTGTATAACGTTTGCCAATAAGGTTTTACCGGTACCAGTTTCACCAAGAATGAGTACATTCGGATCCGAAAAAGCAGAACTCATTATCCGAAGTTTAAGATCTCTAATTGCTGGGCTAACACCAACAAATGATTTCATTGACTTTTTGATCTTCCTTACTGATCCTGCTAATATCTTATCTGTGCTCCCATTTAGAGAGGGAGAAAACATCACACCTTTGTGTTTCCTGATATGCTCTTCGGTGGAATCGGTTATAACTATGAGATGAATGCCTGGAAATTTTGCCATCGTTCCTATCAATTCTGTGATCTCAGATTTGCTTATAGTAGTATCCTTAGTAGCATTGATTAAAATTACTCCTCTTTTCAATTCTGGAGGAGATATCTCTAAAAGATCCTTCGAATTGGTAAAGGTAAAGACTTTTTGATCATACAACTCTTTCAAAGTCTCTTTCAATTCTTTGAAACCCATGAAATAAAAAATCATCTTTTTCCCCTCTATGGATACTCTTATCCTTATTGTATTTTACCACAATCTCACCAGGAGCCCTTTTATCTCTACGAAATGAGTATAATTGTTCGTGATAATTAGTGTTAATTCGTGGCTGGATGGTTACTTCCTTTTTTTCTTTTTAAGATGTATAATTTTGTTAAGCATTGTTGAATTCGAGAATATAAGAATTTTGTTTATGCGAGAGGAGTAGTTCACATGCGATGGGTAAGGTTACAAGAGGTGCTGTCAGGCGTCATTTTAGCTGAGGATCTCAAAGACGAAGTTAAGGGGACAGTGATATTCAAGAAAGGTAAGAAAATGTCTAAGGCAGATATAGCATTGCTCAAAAGCAAGTGGAACATAACGCGAATACCAGTGGAAACCATCGAGAAAGTGCCTGAGAAAAAGGTAAAAACCACTGATTTGGGCAATGCGATCGATCTTAAACGTTCTATATATGTAGAAGAGATACCAGCATTACGTAATTATGGCGTCCTAACAACCATATCCATTGAAACCATAAAGAAAATTCTTGATGCTGCTGAAGAAGTAGTGAAAGAAATTTATGAGAAAGGTTCTTTCGATCCCCGGTACGTAAGGATGTTAGCAGACGATGTAGTTGATGAAGCAATAGAGAAGGAAAATTTACAACCCCTTTTATTGAAATTCAAGAGTTTGGATGATTATACCTATACACACTCTATAAATGTGGCAATGCTCTCTTTATATTTGGGTATTAATATGAATTTGTCAAGAGATAAACTCGTATCGCTGATCTGTGGTGCTTTACTTCTCGACATTGGAAAATGCAAGATCCCGAAAGATATACTTCTCTTACCTCGTAAACTAACTCCCAAAGAATTCGAAATCATAAAGAAACACCCTGTCTTCGGATACAATATATCTAAAAAGTCTTCGATAAATGATGACATCGCTGGAGAGATCATATTGGATCATCATGAGAGGTTAGATGGCACAGGATACCCTGGGGGCAAAAAGAAAAGCGAAATCGGATACTTTGCTTCCATTGTGAGCATAGCTGACGAATATGATGCCATCACAAGTAAACATCCTTACAAGGCTGAACGCAGCCCTTACGTAGCTATGTCGGAAATAATAGTAAATGCTGGACATGGAAAGCTTAATCCGGATATAGTAAGCATCTTTGTGAATAAGATGGGTATATATCCGAAAGGGACAGTCATACATTTACCCGATGGTACTAAGGTAATATCCGTGCGACAAAATCCTGGGACGCCTATTAGACCAATCGTGAGGGTTTTAGAAAGTGAACATTTTGAAAAAGGAACTATTTTAGATCTATCTAAGATCGATCTCATCATAAAAAGTGTTAGTAGAATCCAGGAAGAATAGATTCCGCATATTCATGTATGAACGCTGCATTGCATAAAATGTCGACCCATTGTTATGTTCATTTCTTTTGTCTTGATACAAAAGAAATGAACCAAAGAAAAGATCAAGGCCAGTACGAAATTTGCTAAAATTCTGCATAAAAATATTGAAAATGGGTGGGCTTGTTGCGCTCAAACAGTATCGTTTTCTTAACTCAACTTTGCCCAAAAATAACCCAGAAACAGCATCGATGAAGCCATACGATGTCCAGGACATAGCATGAATACAGTATTCTTTGAAAAGGAACCTTCAAAAACACATCGATTTCTCCCCGAGATGGAGAGATAGG
>QNAT01000282.1 GCA_003641555.1 Thermotoga sp. | reverse complement strand
GGACAATTTTCATCTTACACCACACATACCCATAACCGTAGGGACGGGAGTTTACCTCCTGTCCGATTCGCCAAAGGCGAATGATATTATGGAACTCCGTTCCATCGGACAGGTTTAAAAACCTGTCCCTACGACTTTTCTGAAACGATCGCACCTTAACATTCTATTTTCAAATACCTTTGTTTTGCAATACCACTATTATGTTTATTTCTTTTGTCTTGATACAAGTCAAAAGAACCAAAGAAAAAGTCAAAACCTCAATGGGACAATTTCATCTTATACTCACTGAGCTCATTTTGTGTTAATTCCTGGCTGAATAATCACAACGTTTTTTCAGATCTCATAGGATCTTTCGAGTTTTCTGGAAAGTAACCTATTTTCTTCTTCGAGTTCTGCAATTCTCTCTTTCAATTCACGATTTTCCTTCTTCAGAGTATCGATCTTCGCTTGCATTCTCTGTGGTTTTGGTGTTACCACCTGAAGGTGATGAATTCTTAAATGTCCAGCAAGCCCTCGGCCATCCTTAAATTCTTTTCCACATATCGGGCACCATACACTCACTTCTTATCACTCTCTTCACATGATTAGATTTGTGGTCTTACAAAATTTGTACTAAATTTGTACTTGAATTTCTACATAAATATGATATAATAATATAAATGATGTGTCAAGTGTGAGGTGTATGATGAAGAAAATAGCAATTTTGGTTTTGATATTTTTGATCGTTTCCCTATATTCATCTGGAAAGATTTCGGTTGTAGCCAGCATACCTCCCCTTGGTTATGCCGTTCAGATGTTGGGAGGAGAACTCATAGATACAAATGTGCTCATGAGAGCAGGGGATAATCCTCATATATATACTCCGATGCCCAGAAAGATACTGGAGATTTCAAGGGCTTCTGGGTTTGTAACGTTAGGACTTGGAATAGACGATTGGATCGTGGAAAAAGTGAGGTCTGTTAATCCTTCCATTCCTGTATTAGTTGCATCTGATGGACTTGCACATCTTGCCATAGGAAAACCCGGGGCATATAATCCTCATATCTGGCTTGACGTTAAGCTTTACGAGATGATATGTGTAAAAACATGTGCGTTTTTGATCGAACTCGCACCAGAGGATAAAGATGTCTTTAGTAGGAATTTAGGTATCCTCCTTGTTAGATTAGATTCCCTCGATTCACGTATAAGAAGCGAACTTTTACCTATAAGGGGTAGAGATTTTGTAGTGCAGCACCCAGCATGGGATTACTTCGCACGTGCCTATGGCCTTGGTAAAGAATACTCTCTTGCGACGGGGTCTGAACAGAATGTAGGGCCCAGAGAATATTCAAAGATCTTGAATGTTATAAAAAAAGAACACATAAAAGCGATCATCGGTGATCTTGTTACCCCATCAAGACTCACTGAATCTGCGGCTAAAGAAAGTAATAGTAAAATAGTGAAGTTGAATCCGATCTCTATCTTCAATTACTTCGATCTGATGAAAGGTATAACTAAAGGATTCTTGAATGCCCTTAAATGAATCCCCTGTCTAAATCAAGGTGATGTATAGTATGGCACATGAATATGCGCTGATTTTAGATTCGGTTACTGTTCGTTATGATCAAAAAATAGCAATATTCAAAGTTTCACTCGAATTAGAAAAGGGTAAGCTCCATGTTCTCATGGGCCCGAATGGTGGCGGAAAAACAACGCTAATACGAGCTGCAGCCGGGCTTGTATCCTACAGGGGGAAAATAAAGATTTACGGGATCGATTCGCGGGAGTATCTTAGAAGACATGCAATTGGCTATCTTGCACAACGTGGAAGCACTGTATACGATTTTCCCATGACCGCCCTTGGAATAGTAGAAATGGGTAGATATAGGTTCAGAGAGTCTCGCAAATTGAAACAAGAAAAAGCAATGGAATTTCTTGATGAAGTTGATATGGCGCAGTATGCTCATTCGCCCATAGGAAAACTCAGTGGAGGACAACAACAAAGGGTTTTAATAGCTCGTGCACTTGCTACGGAATCAAAATTGTTACTTCTGGATGAACCGCTCACCGGTATGGACCCCAGGTCTCAATCGAAGTTTTACGATATGATCGATTCTTTAAAGAAAAGACATGAATTAACCATCTTGATGTCCAATCATGATGTGGGATTTACCAGTGCATATGCTGAAAATATCATGTGTATAAACAGAGAACTGGTTCCACGCGAGCAGGTAGCAAGACTATTTTCAGAACCTGAAGTAGAAAAACTCTACGGACCCAATATATGTCTCGTTGAACACCACCATTTACCATCGAAGGAAAAGGACGATGTTTGAATTCCTGAGTTTTGCTTTTATGCAAAGAGCAATTATTGCCGGAATATTGATCGCTATCATCAGTGGAATTGTTGGACCATTTCTTCTGTTTAAGCGGATGTCTTTCATGGGGGTGGGTATTTCTCATGGTACCTTTGCAGGAATAGCTATTGCTTTACTCTTGAATATCTCCCCTACGATAATGGCTGTTGTAGTTGCTATCAGTATAGGTTTTCTCATAGGAGTAATTAGTAGATTAGGGAAAATCCCTGAGGATTCTGCAATTGGCACGATGTCTGCTTTCTTTATGGCACTTGGTATATTCTTGATAAATCTTTCGAAGGGTTTTCACGTGAACGTGATGGGATATCTCTTTGGTGACATATTAGCCATATCAACATCCGATGTGATCTTTGCATCGATCGTGTTTGGGATAGTGGTGATATGGTTGGCGTTTCGCGGCCGTGCCATGCTTTATCTAACTTTTGATGAAGACTTCGCAAGGATCACAGGTGTTCCTGTCGAGATAGATTATTACATCTTCATGGTAATAACCTCACTCGTTATTGTGACTGTAGTAAGACTTGTAGGGGTCGTGTTGGCAGGATCCATTCTAATAGCTACTTCTGCTGCCGCCAGGATGGTATCGAAGACTTTCCCCAAAATACTATTGGTATCTGTTATCTTTGGGATAATCTCCGTTCTTGCAGGGATAACATTTTCTTACGGTTTAGATATTTCCTCAGGTACATCTATAGTTTTCTTCGTCACCGCCTTCTTTTTTGGTAGTATTCTATGGAGATCTGGTAAAAGGATATCCTCAAGATTGAATAT
>QNAT01000281.1 GCA_003641555.1 Thermotoga sp. | reverse complement strand
TCGTAATGCCGACTTAAAGTCAAAACCTCAACAGGACAATTTCATTTCACACTATGCATCCTCATAACCGTAGGGACGGGAGTTTACCTCCTGTCCATTTCGCCAAAGGCGAATGATATTATGGAACCCCGTTCCATCGGACAGGTTTAAAAACCTGTCCCTACGATTTTTTGAAACGATCGTATCCTAACATTCTATTTTCAAATACCTTTTCATGTTCATTTCTTTTGTCTTGATACAAAAGAAACGAACCAAAGAAAAAGTCAAAATCCCAACGGAGGAATTTCATTTTACACTATATACACATTTTGTAATTACATAAAACTACTTTACAACTTTATTATTAAGTAGTATAATAATATTGAAATTTAATATTAAAGGAGTGATTTCT
Source organism: Thermotoga sp. (assembly GCA_003641555.1). Taxonomy (GTDB): domain Bacteria; phylum Thermotogota; class Thermotogae; order B3-G13; family B3-G13; genus B3-G13. The sequence goes on along the minus strand of QNAT01000281.1, from coordinate 2,744 downwards.
ATATGACAAAAAAGAATTTAAATGAAAAACAAGAAAAAGTAAAAAGGAATTTACTGAAATTGAGTATTCCATTTACGGTGGAACAATTGAATTTTCTCAATGAGATGCACGCCCTAATAAAGGTAAATAGGCAATTCCTGGAGAAAAAAGAGAAGATCAATAAGGGGAGTATCATAAGGTGTCTGGTGAACATTTTGAAAGAAAAGAAACCGAATCTCGAAAAGGTTGTAGATGAATCCGATCTCGAAAAACGCATTAGATCTGCGTTATCCACGAAGATATCATTGGATACATTAAAGGATATATACAATGGATTTAAGGCAAATAAGGTTTACAAAGCAGTCATGAAAAAGATCATCTTCGCCTTAAGAGATAAGGGATATGTTGAAGGAACGGATGAAGAAGTCAACAATTGCCTAAAATAGGGCTTCTACAGCTTAATTCAACAAAATGATATATTTTGTTGAATTATACGGATGACATAAATTAATGAAAAATCATTTTATATTTTAAGCACAATGAAGTAAAGTAATTTAGAGTAATATATATTATATAAACTTAAAATAAAATTATTTAAATATTTTTGAATAAATTGAAATTATCATAAAAATATAAAATGAATTTACAGAATTTTGACTCTGTAAGAATAAATTATTTGTGCTATAATTCTATTAAACACTTCAGGAGGTTTTTAATATGGGAAATATACGGGTAAGATTTGCCCCAAGTCCTACTGGTTATCTCCACGTGGGAGGTATCAGGACGGCGCTCTTCAATTGGCTTTTTTCTAAAAGTAGAGGTGGGAAGTTCATACTGCGCATAGAGGATACGGATATTCAGAGGTCAACCAGAGAGTTTGAAGCAATGATGATATCGGCATTGAAATGGTGTAAAATTGAGTGGGATGAAGGTCCAGATATTGGGGGAGAATTCGGTCCATATCGTCAGAGTGAAAGGGTCAAAAAGGGTATATATGAAAAATTTACTGACAGGTTGATAGGTGAAAAAAAGGCTTACTATTCCATCTACGCCCGGGATAACCCCCAAAAAGAACTGTTTCGCACATACAAAAAAGAAGAAGCATCTTCAAGGCTTCATGTCATAAAATTTGCTGTACCCCAGGGTTCTACCGTTGTGAAGGATCTGGCAAAGGGTGATGTACGATTTGATAATCATGAGATCGAAGATTTCATAATCGTTAAATCCAACGGTTATCCAACGTATAACCTTGCTGTTGTAATAGATGATGCCACTATGAAGATCACTCATGTTATAAGAGGTGAGGACCATCTCTCAAATACCCCTAAGCAGATACTTCTTTACGAAGCGTTGAACCTTACCCTACCGGTATTTATGCACATCCCACTCATATTGGGCCCTGATAGAACACCACTGAGTAAAAGGCATGGTGGTACATCTGTCCAGTATTTCAAATCTGAGGGTATACTTCCTGATGCCTTGATGAATCACCTTGCTTTATTGGGTTGGGGAGCACCGAAGGAGATCTTCCACATCAAGGATATCATATCCTCTTTTAACCCGAATAGGATCTCCAATAAGGGAGTGATTTTTGATTACGATAAGTTGAGATGGATAAATGAAAAGCATATGCGAACTATGGATATCGACGAGTTGTTCGATTACTTCAAACGATGGATAGTCGAAGAAAAAATCCCTTTTTCTGACGCCGTGCGATCAGATGAAGAATATGCAAAAGAGGTTCTCGATATCGCCCGCCAAAAAGTAAGTACCCTAAAAGAATTGGTGGTCTTTATCCCTTACTTTTTCGATGAAAATTACGAATTTACCCAGGAATTCAGAAATAAGTATATTACCAAAGAATTTGCCAGGACTTACTTAGAACTCGCTCATAAGCGGTTTAAGGCATTGGATACCTGGGATATGATGAGGATAAAGGATGAAGTAGAAAAGATATGCAGAGCGCCAGACATTTCAAAGAAGCAATTCATACAAACACTGCGAGGTGCGCTAACTGGAAGGCTCATAACTCCTGGCCTATACGAAACCATGTCAATCATGGGGAAAAAGAGAGTATTGAGGCGTATAAACAGATGCCTTGAAGAAATATGAGTAACTATCCAGAATGTTGTAATTGTTCAGCTACAAAGACACAGAGATGTGGATGAGTGAATGAGTAATGTGTAGTTTGATAGATATCATGTCATAGAGGGTTTTTGAATTTTGAAAGACCCCTAATATAATATAAAAAGGAGAATAAATAACAAAAAAGAAATTCAATCAGGTATACCAGTCAAAGTTACGCTGAAGGGTACTAAACCACCAGTTTGGCACCGAATACAAGTCCCAGAAACTTATACATTTTGGGATCTTCATGTCGCCATTCAAGATGTAATGGGTTTGTTAGATTATCATCTTAATGAATTTGAAATAGTTGACCCTTCTACTGGAGTAAAAACAAATATAGGAATTCCAGATGAAGAATTTTTAGAAGCTGTAAAAGACCCCATCACGAGCAACACAAAGAGATGCTGGAATGGGTTGGTGGTGAATTTGATCCAGAACATTTCGATATGAAAAAGGTTATATTTGACGATCCTGACAAACGTCGCAAAATGGCATTTAAATAGAAAATAGCTAAAAGCTATACTTATCTCATATTGTTATGGTTTTTCTCTGTGCTTTCGTGGCAATTTAATATTTCCTCTGGTTCATTCCTTTTGACCTGTATCAAGACAAAAGGAATGAACACTATAATAATGGGT
>QNAT01000280.1 GCA_003641555.1 Thermotoga sp. | reverse complement strand
CCCTGACAGCTGTTACATGTGAGGATCTGCATATACCGTCAAGCAATTTGGAAATTTCTTTCTCAATTATTTGTTTTGAAGATTGCCCTGTTGTCTACGATTCAGCTTTGTATTCTGTACTCTTTCTTACAAAAGAGAACATATACGCACCGTGGGATTTGAAAATGAACAAACACGCTTTGACTTTCGAAATGAATTCACTACCAGCCGAGTTGGAAAAACACATATTAACGCAGGAAGACATCATAAGCGTTTTAACAGAAGGCTTTTTCACGTATAGCATGAAATTGCTAACGGAAGAACAAATAAGCCTATTCACGGAGAACGCATACGCTCACGTGTACCTTGTAAAAGAGTACATCGTTTCAATTGGCGAGCTTGCTATTGAGTTATACGCTTTGACCAAGGAGGTAGTTTCAACACCTACTGAGTTGGAAAAACGCATAGTAACGCGCGAAAACATTGTAAGCGATTTAGCGTATATCACTTATGGAATAACTTATGAACAAGTACAGTAAAGGAGGGATAAGATGGCAAATCTGGCATTAGTAAATCCTTCAACCAATGCGCTATTCAAAACAACTGTTGGGATTTTGTCGGACAGTGGATCCAATTTTCCTGTAGAAATTGAGCCAGATAAAGTGATAAAGTATACTCCAAATACTCCTGCAGGTATAGTTCTGACAAAAAACACCAGTAATCCAACTTCTCCAGGTAGTGGAGAATGGGGCTTTTATGACGGCTATGTCTATCTTGGTGATACTCTCCAGCAGGGGGAAAGCGCTGTAGCCACGACTGGAACAGAGGCGCTGCTTGAAATGGCTACTACACTTTCAGGTACAAACTATTTTGACGTTTCTCAAAGCGACGCAAACTACAGAACAAAATTGCAGCGAGTACGACTTACATGGGTTGGCGCAGGTGAAGAATTACAAAATGTGCAAATCTCTTTAGGGGATTTTCTGGAAAGTGCAGGAAGTGAAACATCACACTATGCACTTGCACCAGATGTGGATGGTCAGCCAGGAACATTTGGCTCACAACTTACAAGCACGGAAATTCCTGAACTCGCTTCTTTAAAATGGATGCAAAGCGTTTATTTTTGGGTAAGATGCGTAAAACCACAAGGTAGTGATAGTGGTACATTTGCTGATGTAACAATAAATATTAACGGCACGAGATATAAATATCCACGGAGCAGCATACTGATTTCAGAAGAGGGATACACATGGATTACCTTATCAGGGCTTGATCACCCATATCTTGTGCCATTTGTGCGTTACGTAAGGGTAAGTGGCTCTTCCGGCAAGTATTATTTCCCATATATATACTTCAATACATCTACATTTGAAACACGCCTGGGAGTGCACAATCCTCCTGGGAATGTTACTGAAGTTCATTATGTAATACAACCGATTGATCATTTGAACAATAGTGGAGAACTAGAGATAACAAGCGGAACAGGTATAGGACATATCTTTTCCAACGCTTCATGTTTTCCTGTATGGAGTATGATTTTGCATCAATTGACTGATACCATGTGTCTTCAAATGATTGAGGATGCAGCAGACACAATGAGATATTATTTTGGAATCTCGAAAGGTTTCGATCTCCTTTCATATTGTCCACCTAGTCCGCTGAATCAGTACGAAACTTTGTCATCCACATTTGGTGAAGATATACGAGTTCTGCCCACCGCAGGTTCAGCTGGTGTGATTTGGAGTGAAAATTCAATTCCAGCGTACGGGCTTGTTTCTGTCGTTCCGGCGGCAGAGGCAGTTGGTAAATATAAAGATTCAGAGGTATGTTTTCCCTTTACAACGTCTCTAACCAGTACACGTTTATATATTTACAGGGATGATGGCGGAGGATTGCCATTAGGCCTGTACTATGTGATAGCACCGTAAGATTGAAAGTCAACCAAGGTACTTATTTTTCCAGCCCCCTCATGGGGGCTTTTTTCATGCCCGAAAGGGGGATCGGATTGAAATACTCTCACACGTGGATTAAGGAGAAATCAATCAAGATTATAGCCCTGGGTGATATTCATCTTGGCTCACCGCAGTCAAAAGTTTTAGAAGTAGCTAAGCTGATCGAAAAATCGGATGATAAGACCTACTTTATATTTGTGGGGGATGTTATAGATAACGCAATAATAGATTCCGTTTCAAACGTCTATGAACAAACTCAAAGCCCCCAAAAAGCTTTAAGTGGTTTTGCAGAATTACTGAAACTCACCAAAGGCAGGACTCTTGCAGTAGTTTCTGGAAATCACGAAGAAAGAACAAGACGCAGAGTAGGCGTCGATCTTCTTGAGGTGGTTTGTAGTGACCTCAGTGTTCCATACGAAAACGATATTTTTGCTCTTGATGTTTCAGTAGGAAACGGTAAAAGCGGACGTGGTTCTGCAGGACGTTCAAGCTATTCAATCGTGATCGGACATGGGTATACAGCAGCAAGGACAACAGGCGGGAAGATAACAGCAAATGGACGTATTATAGATGTTATTTCAAATGCGGATATTTATATCACCGGGCACACTCACCAACCAAGTATTGTGAAAACTTCTCGATTTGAAATCGACAGTCGAAACAAGAAACTCATGCGGCGTGAGATGTATCTCATAACGATTCCAGCATGGTTAGGATACGAAAAATATGCTGCAAGGAAGTTCATGCACCCAGGCGCTCTCGGAGTGATCGAAATTGAACTTTCAGGTGCAAATAGATACAAACATATTGAAGTTAGGATAAGGTGATCCCCATCCTTGTTTCAAGGAGTGATACAGATGGCAAACGAAGATATCAAATTTGAAACCGAGATTTTACAACGTATTGCAAGGCTTGAAAGTAAGGTGGAAGACCAGAGTGGAGATATCAAAGAGATCAAAGAAAAGCTCAATGGTTATTTAGAACGACGCATAAAGACAACAATAAAAGCATTCCTTGGAGAAATGGTGCTTGTAGTGGTCACTTCCTCAGCATTTATAGCGTTTATGATTTCCAAATTTTTCAAATAGGAGGTGAGATAGTGAAAAAGCTGATGAACCTTGCCTCTGCTCTCCATAATGAATTTGTTGCCCAATATAACGTAAACGACTTTCCACTACTTGTTGATGTATTTGCGATGATTTCAACAGAGT
>QNAT01000279.1 GCA_003641555.1 Thermotoga sp. | reverse complement strand
TGCCATTTTTAAGAACGAGTTATATGTTCCAGGCAAGATGAAAGACAAAACTATTCCATCCGTTAAGAAAGTGGTAAAGGAGAAAAAAGAAATAGAAGTGATAAAAACGACGGATGTATCTGGAAAACCAAAGGAGATAAGGATGAAAAGGCTACCATATGTATGGCCTGTAAACGGATCTGTGAAAAGGGAATATGGTTGGCAAAATGGGAAATTTTATCCTTACATAGAGATAAACACCCATAAAGGAGAAAGGGTGAGAAATGCAAGAGATGGTGTGATTTACGCAATAAATGGTAATATTTATACAGGATATACGGTACTCATAGAGCATCCAGATGGATGGTCCACAGAATACGGACCGTTAAGGAGTGTCTCGATCAAAAGAGGAAATAAGATCAACAGAGGTGATGTGATAGGAAAGAGTGAAAATTCTCTCCTGAAATTTTCCATAAGACATTATGCCAACACAGTAGACCCTCTTCAATACCTCCCGGATGCCATTGCACATCTGAAACCTCCTATAATGTTGAAAGAAAGATTCTCCGATCTCATAAGGAAAGTAAAATACAAAAGGCCAGATCTCTATCTTCTAACTGCCTATACAGCAGGTCCTGAATCTACAGGCAAGACTCCAAATCATCCCCTGTATGGAATAACGGCATGTGGGAAGAGAGTAAAAGATTGGTATACAGTTGCGGCAGATCCTCAAGTGGGGTTCGGAACGGTGTATTACATTCCATATTTTAAGGATAAACCCAATGGTGGTATATTCGTGGTTGAAGATAGAGGAAGTAAGATCAAAGGAAAACATCTGGATGTATTTATGAGAAGCTTGAGAGATGCCCTGAGGTTTGGAGCGAAAAGAGATCAACCCGTTTACATCCTTGGAAAGATAAAGATGTGAGCGAGATCGTGATCTTCCCAATTATGAAGTGGTATAATTGATATATCGATTTTTCACTTCGGGAGGTGTTTGTATGAAAAAGTTCGTGTTGTTCGGTATAGCGGTGGCCATACTGGTGATGATGGTAGTCAGCTGCACTGCTCCTAAAAGTCAAGTGGGTTTATTCGGGGGCTTGAAATATGGTGCAGGTACAGCTCATGGTACGGATTTCTGGGATTTCGTTGGGTATGGGCCAGTTTTGGATGATCCGAATAAATCCGAGGCACTGAAGAAACTTGAGGCTCTCGACGTGGCAACTGCCTACGCACAATTGGCTGCTGTAGAGGCAATATGGGGTTTTGAATTGGAAGGAAACGTTACAGTCAAAAATTACGCCTTACAGAACAAAGAAGTGGAGAAGAATGTAAATGCATTTGTTAAAGGATTGATGCCGATAAAGAAGGAATTTGCTCCTGAGGATAATGTATGGGTTGTAACGGTGAGGGTTTACAAAAAGGATCTCGAAAAACTGTTGGGCAAGACCATAATAACGGCTCCTGCAAATGGCGTAGTGGAGAAAAAAGGTCCTGATGACTGATCTCTCAATATTCGAATAGGGATGAAGATACGAGATGAAAAGAGTTTTGGTTATCCTCGTCATAATTGTACTCCTCTTGCTTTCGGAAGGTTGTACGACACCACATCGTCCCCCCTCTTCTCTTCCTCCTGATAAGACTACAAATGAAATCGTTGTTGTAACCGTTGAAGGCGTAGGGATCAACGAAGATGATGCGGTAAGAGATGCAGCCGTTAAGGCGCTTCAACGAGAAGTCGGTTTTTATCTTACTGGAAGAACGACGGTGAGTAATTACAGATTACTGGATAAAACCGTGTTGACGAGGACACACGGTATGATTCTCAGTCAACACATCATCTCAACTTCAAGGACCCCGGGCAGCACGATAAAAGCTAAAGTCAAATTCAAGATAAGCAAGAAGATATTGGAAGACAACATCTACGATATCATCATGTTCATGAACAAGCCGAGGATCATGGTGGTCGTTCCCGAAAGACATATTGGCAAACCTGTGCCAGACCCTGCGGGAGAGACTGCGATAATTCATAATTTATTGGAGAAGGGATTCTACGTTGTGGATCAAAAGCAGGTGAAGGCGATAAGGTATTCCAGCATGGTGAGATTAGCCGCTCAGGGAGATAAAGAGGCTGCAGAGCGACTTGGAGCGGAATTCGGAGCAGATGTGATAATAACGGGTGAGGCTTTCAGCGAGAGTGGAGGGGAGCTAATGGGTCTGCAGACTGCTCGTGCAAGAGTAGAAGCAAGGGCTATATGGGCTGGTACAGGTGAGATCATAGCAGCAGACGCAGTTCAAAAGGGAAGTGCTGATTTAACCGCAGAGATAGCTGGTAAGAAGGCATTGAAATCTGCAGGTGATGAATTGGCGAAATATATGATGAAGAAGATCATCGCGAATTGGGTAACGGCAGTGGATAATGGCATGAACTGTCAACTGCTCATTACGGGAATAAAGAATATCGATGATTACCATGTGTTTATAGCCGCTATTAAATCTCTACCAGGTGTGAGAGAAGTATACAGCAGGTCTTTTTCTAAAGGTATTGCGAAGATAGATGTTACCGTTATAGGTACATCACAACTGTTAGCACAGAAGATAAGGAGATTCGTTAAACTAAGGAATTATGCCTTCGATATAACGAATGTCAGTATGTCAGAAATGACTCTGAAATTCACCAGGAGGTGAAAATGATGAGAATCAGAAAAATTCTGATTTTATTGGTATTAATAGTAACGTTATCTTTCCTTACTGCCTTTGGAGCGAAAGTAGTTGCTGTCTTTCCCTTTAAGGCGGAAAGTTACGGTTCCAGGAAGATAGCATCGGGCATGGGAAATCTCCTGGAGAATTACATCGTGGACCTTGGAGTTTTCAAAGTAGTAGAGCGAAGCGAACTCAACAAGGTAGTTCAAGAATACAAATTAGGATTGGCAGGAATGTTAAAACCGGAAACGGCGAAGGAAATCGGGAATCTTTTGGGAGCAGATTATCTCATTTTTGGCCGGGTGGAAGCGACGAAATACGATAGTTCTGGAGATTTAGAGTATCTTCTTGTCACTGCGAGAATAGTAGATGTGAAGTCAGGTGAAATAAAATATTCTGTAAGAGATGAAATCAGAAGATTGCCAGGAGCAGTCAATCTAACGACATCCGATCTGATGAGGAAGGCT
>QNAT01000278.1 GCA_003641555.1 Thermotoga sp. | reverse complement strand
CTATGATATCAAATAGTAATTTTGAAAAGGAGATAGTGAAGATGTCTGTAGATGGGGAATCTTTAGAACTACATCGTGTAAATCATGGCAAATTGATGGTGAAGAGCAAGGTTAGAGTTAAAGATATGCATGATCTGAGCATTGTATATACCCCGGGTGTTGCAGCACCGAGTATGGAGATATCTGGAGATGCACAAAAAGTTTGGGTTTATACGAATAAGGGGAACACTGTTTTAGTGGTTTCAGATGGCTCAGCGGTATTGGGGCTTGGCAACATAGGATCAAACGCTGCCATACCTGTTATGGAGGGTAAGGCAGTGTTATTTAAAGAATTTGCAAATATTGACGCCTTTCCTATATGTCTAAACACCCATAAGCCAGATGAAATAGTAGAAACAATTGTAAGGATCGCCCCTGTATTTGGCGGTATAAACCTGGAAGATATAATGGCCCCGGAGTGTTTTTTTATAGAGGATAGATTGAAGAAATTACTGGATATCCCTGTTTTCCATGATGATCAACATGGAGCTGCGGTCGTTGTTACTGCGGGTTTGATGAACGCATTGAAGATCGTTGGAAAAAGATTCGAAGATATAAAAATTGTATCGAATGGCATAGGGGCAGCTGGTACTGCCATAGCAAGGATGCTGATGAGATGTGGAGTCAAAAATCTGGTGTTGTGTGATAAAAGGGGAGCTTTGTCTGAGGATACACCGGAAACTGCGTTGACTGAGACCCATCACATGATGTCACGATTAACGAATCCCTACAGAGAAAAAGGAACGTTAGAAGATGTTATCAAAGGAGCGGATGTGTTTATCGGGACTTCGGTAGGTAATATAGTGACAGAAGAAATGGTATCGAGCATGGCGAAAGATGCCATCGTCTTTGCCATGGCTAATCCCACTCCTGAGATCAATCCTGAAAAGGCAAAGAGAATGGGCGCAAGGATAGTAGGAACCGGTAGATCTGATTATCCAAATCAGGTGAACAATTGTCTGGGATTTCCAGGTATATTTCGTGGGGCACTGGATGTAAGAGCATCGACTATAAATGAGGAGATGAAGATGTCAGCTGCAAGAGCAATAGCAAATTCGGTACCAGAGGATAAATTGGATGAAGGACATATACTTCCTTATCCCTTCGAAATGAATGTGGTAAAAAACGTTGCCATTGCAGTTGCAAAGGCGGCAGTAAGAACAGGGGTATCAAGATTGAAATTATCGGATGCGGAAATAGAAAAGCACATAGAAAATAATCTGGGGAGGAATAGAAAGTGAGAATAAGCGAAAAAGCGATTCGCACACTCTGTAAAAAGATTTTCCATAAGCTCGGAGTCAAGGAAGAAGATGCTGAAACCATAACCGATGTTTTAGTAGAAGCCGACCTGCGTGGTATATCCTCACATGGTGTGGCACGATTAAAAAGATATGTAGATGGAATAAAGAAGGGCAAGATGAATCCAAAACCGAGGATGGAGATAAAGAAAGAAAATGCCGTTATGGCACTTGTAGATGCGGATAATGCATTGGGGCAAATAGCAGGTAGATTCGGCATGGAAATGGCCATAGAGAAGGCAAAAAATGCAGGATTCGGTATCGTAAGTGTCTCACATTCCAACCATTTTGGTATAGCAGGGTATTACTCGATGATGGCATTGAAATATGATTTCATAGGAATATCGATGACAAATACTGCCCCTTTAGTCATCCCTACTTTTGGTAAGGATATGATCCTGGGTACAAATCCCCTAAGCATTGCTGTACCTGCGAATAATCAATTACCCGTAGTGCTCGACATGGCAACAAGTGTCATCACAAGGGGAAAATTGGAAATATATAAAAGGATGGGAAAAGATATTCCCGAAGGATGGGCGGTAGGAATAGATGGTAAAGCGGAAACATCTCCTTCGATGTTGTTGAAAAATTTTTTGGAAAAGCGAGGAGGAGGCATTTTACCACTGGGTGGTGAAGGAGAAACATTTGGTGGACATAAAGGATATGGACTAACTTTCATTGTTGATATCTTAACAGGCGTTCTCTCGGGTTCTGCTTTTGGTAAACATACTTACGAATCAAGATATCCGAACTTAGGTCATCTTTTCTGTGCTCTGGATATATCGTGTTTTAGGAATGCAGAAGAGTTCAAAGAAGATATGGATAGGTATATTCAGGAGCTCAAATCTTCTAAAAAGGCAAGCGGAGAAAAGAGAATATATGTACATGGGGAAAAGGAATTCGAAAATAAAGAGAAAAACCAGAAGGAAGGAATTTTTCTTGACGAAAAGACAGATCGGATGATAAAGGAAATTTCTCAGGAGGTTCTTGGAGTTTTGTAAAACGCTGATCTATTACTTACCAGATATAATTATTCAAAACATCAAATTGCCACAAAGAAACACCGTAACAACAAGAGAATAGTTTTTATCTATTGTTTTCTCTGCCGTTCTGTGCCTCTGCGGTGAAGCGATTTTTTATTTGATTATCAGCAAGAAAACCCCACCTGCTTGCAATGGGAGGCATTCGCTTTATCAGTATAACTCCTGATGCAGTAGGAGAGATAGCGATATACGATGGGAACGAAATCTACAGGGTGGCTTTGTACATCTTTGTAATACCATGGATAATTCTCTGATCTTTGATCAAGCATTCTCCCCTAAATCCCGGATAGAGATGGAAATATAGTGTAACTTCCCTTTGTTCACCAAAGGTCTTATGACGCTGTTCCTTTCACCCATTGGGTGAAATGAGATATATGAGGAAAAATTACTCGTTATAAAAAAGAACCTCCTGGTTTCATGTATAATATACTAACAAACAGGAGGTTTTTCTCATGAAGATTATACACCTGAAGAGGGCAAAAATGGAAGTCACTCCATTCGGGGGGTTGCTCTTAGTTCATGATTTCATTCGCAACATAGGTTTAGAGGCATTCGTAAAGGATAGATTCCCTGCACCTGGTTCCAACAGAGGAAGGTCTCCCTTGCAATTCATCTCCTCCACAATATTGATGCAACACGCAGGAGGGAGAAAAGTAATAGATATAGAGACGATAAGATATTGGATATTCGATACCAGCCTGGATAGTAGAACACGGAAGGAAGGTGTATTGGGCATTATCGTGCGACAAGAGGCAATTCAAGGAGATAAAGGG
>QNAT01000277.1 GCA_003641555.1 Thermotoga sp. | reverse complement strand
TTCTATTCAGGAGTATAACCCCTCTTATGACCAGTATCCCCTCTATGCCTTCAAAATGGCAACCGGCTCAGGTAAAACCTTTGTGATGGCATTGGCGATAATCTGGTCTTATTTTAATCATAAGAGAGAAAATAAAGATGACTATACCTCTAAATTCCTGCTCATTGCTGGGGAGAAAAATGTCATTTATGATAGGCTCACAAGAGATTTTAAGGATGGAAAAATATTCAGAGATTTGCCACTTATCCCTCCGGAGTGGCAGGAAGATTTTGACCTGAAGGTGATCCTTAAGGAGAACCCAATTCATACTATTCCCGAGGGAGTACTATTCTTAACCAATATTCAGCAATTAGAACAAAGGCAGAGCAAAAAGAAAGAAGTAGAAGAGTATGTAGATAAAGTTATGGAATTGCCTGAAGTTTATAATGTTTCTGATATTTTTCAGGAGAACAGGATAAAAGAGGTTTTGACATCTTGTTCCAATATAATGATTTTGAAGGATGAAGCCCACCATATATACAGTTTTGAAAAGGCATGGAAGAAGATACTTTTAGGCCTTAACAAAAATCTTGTTTCTCAATACGGCAAAGGCATAAATATGGAACTGGACTTCTCGGCTACGCCTAAAACCGAAACAGGGGCTTTATTTCCATGGATCATAGTTGATTTCTCTCTCAAGGAAGCCATTGAAATGAACATCGTGAAGTTACCCCTGAAAGGGCTGGTAAAAGGTGCTGAGGAAATTGCTTCTAATAAAGCCGTTGAGAGATATAAGGCATGGATTGATGCTGGGATAAGAAGATGGCGAGAATACAAAAAGGCATTGAAACCATTATCAAAAAAGCCCGTGTTGTTCTTTCAATGTCCTGAAAACAAGGAGGCAGACGAAATATTTGAGTATGTTAATTCCATTCCCGACCTAAAAGGTAAGGTATTGCTGATACATACCGATAGTACCGGGAATATCCAGAAGAAAGATATAAAATCAGCAAGGAGAGTTGCAAAACTGATTGACGAACCCGAGAAAATAGCACAAGACAAAGAATTAAATAAGTCATTCCCTAATGGATTAGCGGCAATAGTGAGCACAATGATGTTAAATGAGGGGTGGGATGTGAGAAATGTAAATGTGATTGTGGGACTACGGTCTTACACTTCAAAAAGAAAAGTGCTTCCAGAACAGGTCATCGGTAGAGGCTTAAGGAAAATGTTCCCAGAGGTAGATGCAAATCCAGATAAATCCATAAATGTCCTCGAGGTTATTGGTCCCCCTGGACTGATAGACATTCTTGAAGAATTGGAGAATCAGGAAGGGATAAAGTTTGCCGAATTCGATCCCGGGAAGTCGCTTAATTTAACCACAATATTTGTAGATGAAAATAAATTGAATAAGGACATCATCGAAATACCGATCTTGAGTCCAAGGATAATCATAAGAGAATTTTATTTAGGTGAAATAGAGATTGACAATTTACCATCCTTACGAATTCCTTTAGAGAACAAGGTCTTAGGAATGGAATATGTAGCGATAGATATGCTCAAGGGAATGGAAGTTATAAAAAGAAAATGGGATTTACCTGTACCTGAGAATTCTAAAAGTGTAATTGCCTATTATACCGACAGGATACTTAAGCAACTGAAAATTAGTGGTCATTTTGACAGTTTTTATCCTGTGGTGAAAAGATATGTTGTGGAGAAATTATTTACTGAGAAAGTTGAGATTGAAGACCCCAGGATTCTTTACAAATTGAGTTCCCTTGAGGTTCAAGAACGATTGATAAATTTGTTTGTTCAGGCATTCAGAGATATGACTTTCACCGAAAGAGAACCTGAAAAGAGGGATACCATAAAACTCTCGGATACGAAACCTTTTGTATGGTCAAAATTGGTTTATCCTGCCAATAAATGTATTTTTAACTATGTGCCATGTGATAATGATCTTGAGGTAGATTTTGCCAAATTCTTGGACAGAGCTGAGGATGTGGAGGCATTCTCTAAGATCGTTCTGAAGATGGGCTTCTTTGTAGAATACAGAGATTCAAATGGAAATCTCAGACTTTATTATCCAGATTTTGTCGTGTTAACTGATAGGGACGAACACATAATTGTTGAAACAAAAGGTAGAGAAGATGTAGATGTAAAGTACAAAGATAAGAGGATAAGATTATGGTGCGAGGATGCCACTAACTTAATGAAAAGTAAATGGTCATTCATAAGAGTTGATCAGGCAGATTTTGAAAAATACAGGTTTAAGAGCATTAAAGAATTGATTTCTGCTCAGAGATGATAAAATGAGACGGCCATTCATATAAGACAGCATATACGACTCACTTAGTTCACCTCTGTCTGCCGTGCTAACGGCACAGGTAGACGCAGACAGGTGGCACGCACAGGCAGGCAAATTTCGGCTTTGCTGAAACTTCGTATATGCTGGGAATGTTTGTGGCGGTAAGGAAGGAGAAAAAAATGGAAAGACGTTTGGTAGTTTTTGATTTAGATGGTACTCTTTATAAGACTGAGAGTTCCTTTATACCTGCAGTGAAGCAATTGTTAACGAAATATGATTTGCCCATACCCGATAACGATTTTCTTTTATCTTTCGTAGGTGAACCTTCGAGTAAATTCGTTGAATGGTTTAAAACGTTGAATTTTAAAGATAATCTGATATCTGTTGTTAACGAGATGGATACATTGGAGATCAAGTATGTGATTGAAAGGGGCAGTATATACCCAAATGTGATAGAAACGCTGGAATGGTTGAAAAATAGGGATTATGCTGTAGCTCTATGCACTAATGGACGACAACAGTACGTTTGTCAGATCCTGAACAAATTTGGGCTATATAAATACTTTGATATTATTCGATATAGATATATTGGAGATGATAACGAGACGAAATCCGATATGGTTAGAGAAATAATCACATCATTGAATGCTCAAAAAACCTTTATTGTTGGCGATCGATATCATGATATTATCTCGGCGAAAGATAATGATTGTATATCGATTGGAGTGGGTTACGGTTATGGTAAATCGGAAATCGGCAAAGCCGATTACATAGTGAACGATATCAGAGAGATCAAGAGTATAGTCGAATAAAGGTCATGAAAGTTATACACACATATTGATGGTCAATCGAATATGAATGATACCGAAGTGATGCTGGGTATCCCTG
>QNAT01000276.1 GCA_003641555.1 Thermotoga sp. | reverse complement strand
GTAGGGACGGGAGTTTACCTCCTGTCCGATTCGCCAAAGGCGAATGATATTATGGAACTCCGTTCCATCGGACAGGTTTAAAAACCTGTCCCTACGACTTTTTTGAAACGATCGTATCTTAACGTTCTGTTTTCAGATACCCCTTTATGTTCATTTCTTTTGTCTTGATACAAAAGAAACGAACCAAAGAAAAGATCAAGGTAGTACGAAATTCGCTAAAGTTCCACGTAAAAATATTAAAATGGGTGAACTCGCTTCGCTCAGACAGTATCATTTTCTTAACGCATTTTTCCTTGAATTCCTTAACGCGAATTTCGTAATGCCGACTTAAAGTCAAAACCTCACTCCTTCCTTAGCTCCAGCAATCGATTATTCCTGCAGAAGGTTTGCTTTTCCAATAGAATGGGTTAATTCTCAACGTCCTTGAGTGGATCAATTTATTGTACCTTATACACCAAACTCATTTATATTAATTCGAGACCGAATGGTTACCATAATTTCTATACTTCTATCAACCCATACAACACCCCACTTTTCCTGCTACCCATTATCTTGTCTACCTGTATTCTCTTGAACAATGAATCTTCTATCCTCGATTTTATAACTACTCTTTTCCTGGCGATCCTCTTTGCTTCTTCCACATCCCGAGAAGTAAGATTATCGTACACGGCAAACGCTCGCAATGGATTCATTGAGGAAGAAGCCATGTTGGGATGCTCGAACATAGGATCGAGATAGACAATATCGAAAGAATCAGATGGTTGTGAACGGGCATACCTCGAGAATAACGTATTACGTATGGATATCCGTTTAAGAGCATCGATTATCCATTTTTCAGATTCGTACCTTTCCATACCCCATTTCATTATCATGTATATGTGTTTCGACCCTTCTAAACCAACAATCGAACCTTTATCATTTAGATTACTTGCTATAAGGATTGCTTCCGAAGCAAGACCTAATGTCCCATCCAGAATTCGTTCACTTCCTTGCAATTTTAAAGCTTCCAACAGGTAATCTCTTTGCCCCATTCTTATATTTTTTCTCCTGATCTTTGCCAATGATGGGTGGAAAAACAAGATTGTTCTATCACGACGTATAACCAATCGCTTTTCTTCCGCGACGTAGTAAAAATCCACGACATGTGTTCGAATATATTCGCGAAATTTTCTTCGCGGGATGAAAACAGTCCCCAGTTCCTTTGCAATCTTAATGGCATCTTCTTTCATAGCAATCGATGCCTTATGAGCGGTGGTTACAACAAAATTCTCTGTGGCTGACCCAACTATTTCACTTTTATTCGTGCCCATTTGTGGCTCAATTTCATAACACTTTTTTCCTTTTTTTATACTGTTTTTTCAGTATTTCAAGGTCTTTTCTCAGTAATTCTCTCCTGGCTACTGATATGCGATCTATAAAAAGAATGCCATCGAGATGGTCTATTTCATGCTGCAGCACTCTGGCAGAAATACCTTCCCTCTCGATTTCCTTCTCTTCTCCATCAAGGGCAATATACTTCACTTTCACTTTACTCGCTCTTTCTATTTCTGTAAATATACCAGGAAATGATAGGCATCCCTCTTCTCCTACTTCCGTTTCATCACTCTTCCATATTATTTCAGGATTTATCAAGGTAATGCTATCTTTTTCAACCTCCATTACCACCATTCTTTTCGATACACCTATCTGTGGAGCCGCAAGTCCTATTCCTTCGTTAGCGTACATGATCTCGAACATCTTTTCTGAAATCACCTTTACTTCATCCCCAACTTTATTCATGGGTTCACATCTTTTAGTGAGTACAGGATCTCCATATATCCTCAAAAAGTATCGCATTATTTACCACATCCTTTCTTATTTTCGAGTGTTTCTATCTTTTTCAATATATCTGGTATCGCTTTCTCGGTAGCCTTTATACCGAATGTTTCAAAATACCCGATCTTTTCAAAAGCAGTATAATACAAAGGATTATTTTCGTCTATAGGTGTTATAACTACATCTGCATGATCATCATTCTTTTTATCGGTAAACTCCTGTTCTACATTCCAAAATATAGATGCGTTATAGAGAACATCGAAATAAGAAGTTATTTCTTTCTTAGGCTTTTCTCTCTTTCTTATATCATAATAGCTTTTTTTAAGATATGAGAAGATATCGTTAAGCCATTTTGGGAGATCGGTTAAAGGATGCCATCCTACATCGGAGGCTATCACCAGATCTGCTCCCATTCTTCGTGCGATCTCAACACCGAGATTTTCAATCAAACCTCCATCGCAGTAAAGGTCTCCTCCTATCTTAACAGGGGTAAATATACCTGGTACAGCAGAACTTGCCATAATGCACGTGGCAAGATCCCCTCTTGTAAAGTACTCCACTTTTCCATCTTTTAAATTTGTAGCTATGGCGACAAATTTTATAGGCATATCTTCTATCCTCCTGTCATCTGAATAACGCTTGATAAAACCAATGATAACCCTGCTGTCATACAGACCCAATACATTTTTATCGAGTAAAGAAAGCTTTGCCTTCGAGAATTGATCCTCTTTTGTAAATATGTTTACGGCTTCTTTTATTTCCTCTACACTCATTCCTTCGGAATAAGCACCACCTATTATTGCTCCCATACTTGTACCCACGATTATATCGGGATGAATTCCTATCTCTTCCAACTGTTCCAAAACTCCCAAATGTGCCAATCCCTTTGCTGCGCCGCCACTGAGTACCAAAGCAATCCTCGGCTTAGAGATACAAGGGGATGAGAAAAAAACAGGCAATAACATAAGGCATATAGATAGCTTTTTCATTATTTTCATTTCGGTACAGATAATCTTATGATATTACCCTTATCGTTGAATGAGATAGAGGAAGACATCCTTTTTAAGATATAAATTCCTCTCCCTCGCGTCTTTTCATTCATATAACGCTCATCGTCGCTCTCTTTCAAAATTTTATGCCAATTAAATCCTTTTCCTTCATCCATTATCTCATATTGTATATCCTCTCTTATTTCTATCCTTACTCTTACCTTTTTGGAATAAAAAATCCTTTCCCTTGAACGTTCTCGATAAAGTTTCTTGTACATTGGGAATTCTCTATTGACATCTATATCCAGATTTCCATGTTCTACTGCATTTGTTATAGATTCTAACAACACGTATCTATGTTTTTCATCATCTAAGTTAGG
>QNAT01000275.1 GCA_003641555.1 Thermotoga sp. | reverse complement strand
TCATATACTCCCATAATCGTAGGGACTGACTTCAACGTCACCGTCCATTTCGCCAAAGGCGGATGATATTATGGAACTCCGTTCCATCGGACAGGTTTTTAAACCTGTCCCTACGATTTTTTTGAAACGATCGCACCTTAACATTCTATTTTCAAATACCTCTGTTATGTTCATTTCTTTTGTCTTGATACAAGTCAAACGAACCAAAGAAAAAGTCAAAACCTCAACAGGATACACTGTTTTTGTGGATCAATTGTCAATGGCCTTGTGTGGATCAATTTATTATACCTTATACAACACCATTATGATATAATTTAACGTAAAGTACAATATATTTTATTTATAAAGGAGGCAAAATCTTATATGAGAGTAGGAATTCTAACAGGTGGTGGAGATTGCCCTGGCTTGAATGCTGTTATCAGAGGCATAGTGAGGTCAAGTAATGAAGATACGGAGATCATAGGAATAATGCAGGGCTGGAAGGGGCTCATAGATCTAGAATATACATCCTTAACCGATCAGGATGTAGAAGGTATACATATATTGGGCGGAACTATTTTGGGAACGTCGAGAGTAAACCCATTTGTTGTGGAAGGAGGAGTAGACAAGATCCTCAACAACGTGAAGAAGCTCTCTCTCGATGCCTTGATAGTAATAGGTGGGGATGACACGTTAACCGTTGCAACTAAGATGGTGAGTTATAATCTAAAAATAGTAGGAGTACCCAAGACTATAGATAACGACGTAGCTAATACGGATTATACATTTGGTTTTCATACAGCGGTTAACGTTGGAGCAGATGCTATAGATAGATTACAATCCACCGCAAAATCTCACAGAAGAATAATGTTTGTCGAACTTATGGGGAGAGAAGCAGGTTGGATAACCATAGAAGCAGGACTTGCCGCAGGTGCCCATCTGATATTGATACCTGAATTTCCCATGACCATAGAAGAGATATGCAATATCCTGAGACACAGAATGGAAGGAAGCAAATATGCTGTTGTTGCTGTTGCAGAAGGATTCAAACCAACGGAGTTAGAAGACATGGTAGGAGATAAGACGAAGACGGATGCATTTGGTCATATACAACTGGGTGGAATAGGACATTACCTGGCAGATATAGTCAAGGAAAAAACGGGATATGATACGAGAACAGTTGTTTTAGGACATCTTCTCAGAGGTGGTACACCCACAGCCTTCGATAGGATCCTTGGGACGAGATATGGTGTCAGTGCTATGGAATTAGTCGAAAAAGGCGATTTTGGGCGTATGGTGGCATTAAGAGGCAATGATATTATATCTATACCAATAAGTTATGGTATATCAACTAAAAAACTTGTTCCATTTGAATATTATAGATTGGCTCAAACTTTCTTTGGTTAATTTATGCTTCGGAGTGGATCGAACGGTCACGGGATTCTCACATTGGATCTCGAGGAAAGTCCGGACTCCAAAGGGCAGGATGCTGGATAACTACCAGCAAGGGTGATCTTGAGATAGGGCCATAGAAACGAAAACCGCCGTAAAGGCAAGGGTGGAAAGGCGAGGTAAGAGCTCACCAACACTTGTGTGAGCAAGTGGTTTGGTAACCCTCATCTGGAGCAAGGCCAAATAGGAGAAGGTCTGAGGTCGCCCACCGACTTCTCGGGTAGGTCGCTAAAGAGATGTGGTAACACATCTCTCAGATGGATGATCGTTCTCGACAAAATCCGGCTTACAGATTCACTCCGAAGATTTTTGACAGATCCCCATAGAAGATATAAAGATGGGGTTATACTCATTTCATTCTACGTTGGGACAGGTGATAGATATTGAATGTTGGATTAAATACAAAAGAAATGAACATAATTCGGAGGTAAGATATGAATATCAAAGATACAAAAAAATGGCGTACACTTGAAGATGTACTTTTTATATTCATCGGTATAACACTCATTACCGTTGGGCTCGTTTCTTTTCTGATGCCATATCATATAGCCGCTGGTGGAGCAAATGGAATGGCTATAGTTTTGAATAAGTTCATCTCCATACCTATAGGTATATGGATGCTCATAATAAATGCAGTGCTCTTCACCATAGCATTTTTAACAATAGGTTTTGATTTCAGTGTTAAAACGATAATTTGTACATTTGCATTATCTTTTGCAGTACAAATATTTGATACGATTATACCGATCCCAAAGTACAATGGTAATGATCTAATGCTCGCTGTTATATTTGGATCCCTCTTAACTGGCATAGGGATGGCGTTTACGTTTTCTGCAAATGCCTCAACAGGAGGAACAGATATAATAGCAAAGATAATGAATAATGTGCGAGGGTATCCTATGGGAAAAACACTACTGGTAGCAGACTTTTCTATAGGGATCGCAAACGTTTTTTCCTACGGAATTAACATCGCTATGTATTCTCTTTTAGCAATAGTGATAAACGGTTTAACCATAGATTTCGTTATGAGAGGAATGGATGTCTCAAAAGAAGTCCTCATAATTTCTGAAAAACAGAAAGAAATATCTAAAATGATCCTGAAGGATCTGCGAAGAGGTGTAACTCAACTGGAAGCGATCGGAAGCTACACAGGAAAAGAACGTCCTATCCTGATGACAATAGTAAGGCGTAGGGAACTCATGAAATTACATAGAAAGATAAAAGATATAGATCCATCAGCATTCGTAATAGTTTCTTCGGTAGATGAGGTCTTCGGCGAAGGGTTCAAGATCTATTGATGTGAAGTTATCATTTATCATTCGTAACTATTCAGCCACGGATCAATTTCATCTTACACTATACAATTTAACATCTCATATAGCATCTAACATTCATCATCCAACATCTTTTTATGTCTCTATGGATACATATAATGCTGCGTATCATCTCTGAATAGTTACTTTGAATCCTAAGAACATGTTTGTTTTCTCTGTGCCTTGTATGATAGAAAGTATAAGATAAAGGGATGTGAAATTCAAGCATGAAAGAGGAAAGAATTGTTTTTGCTCGAGTTTGTCAACACCGTTCTAAAATTAGCAGATCCAGCGGTTAAAATTGGATGAGAAGGATTGTTCCTTAGGTCACGAACCTATCACAGAGCTTCTTCCATCCAATCAGTTAAACTCAACTTTGCCAGACAAAAACTTAAAACTTCAATAATCACCGTAATCCTGGTGATTTTTTCAAAAAGACGTAATTACTAC
>QNAT01000274.1 GCA_003641555.1 Thermotoga sp. | reverse complement strand
TATTATGTTCATTTCTTTTGTCTTGATACAAGTCAAACGAACCAAAGAAAAAATCAAGGCTATGACGAAATTTGCTAAAATTCTTCGTAAAAAATATTAAAAATGGGTGGACTCGTTTCGCTCAGACAGTATCATTTTCTTAACGCATTTTTCCTCGAATTCCTTAACGCAAATTTCGTAATACCGGCTTAATTCAGTATCTCTATAGGATACCCTATCTGTTTGTAGGGCGATTTTCAATGACCCGGGGTGGGGCAATTTCATTTTGCGCTATACAAACGCCTATCAATATTTTTTACCTTTAAATCTGCATTCTCTTTTTGAATTCATCGATCTTCCCTTTGTATATATTCAATTCTTTTAGCAATTTTTCTACCGTGAGGTCTTTTACTTTTTCTTTCGTTAATTCGTTAGCAGACCAATCCTGGATATAAAAGTTCAACTCTCCTTTTTCTTCCTCTATTTTTAATTTTTGCTCATTAGAAAGACCTGCCTCTGTATTCTTATATTTCTTTAAATCGTTCTCAATCACCGTTACCTTCAGGAGAAGATCATTTATTAACTCTTCTTCAACCTTAACTACCTTATTGAATTGTTCCTCAAACTTTTCTATCTTATTCAAAGTATTACTTAGATATTCTTTCCTTTTTAGCAGCTGTTTTAATTCATCGGGGTTACTATTGTTTTGTTCCAGATTTATTTCCCCTATTTCCTTTGTGATCTCTTTCTTGCCTTTTCTCAATTCCTTCAGGTTGTCTGCTACCATATGGACGAGTTCATTGGTAACGTAATATGCTTCACTGTACTTATGCGCATCCAAAAATTTTTGTCCTAAAGCAGCGCAATTGTTCATCACATCTTCCAGAGTATCATATTTTACATGCGTTACTCTACCAACCCAAATTCTCTTTCGGGCAACTTCCAATACCTTTGGATATAAATCGGGATAAAAATCCCCTGCTATGATCAGAAGTCTCATATATTCGTTATATATGGGATACCAATCCTTATAATGTGTCCAACCGGGCATAACGTATAATGCTTTATCATACCAATTCACGAATCTATCTTTTGATTCTTTTGCATACTTCATATGTTCATTCGATAATTGTTTCAATTCATTTGCATATTTTGGATATCTGGAAACAAGACGTGCATATACTCCGGAAGTAAATCTGTGATAACCTATGGTATTGTAAAAGAGGTTTCCAAGGATTCTGTAGGAATTTTTCTCATTGAAATAGAGGAAAGATGTCTCGAAATAATCTATCGTGTCTGTAAATATCTTAAGTTGGTGTAAATCCACGACTCTAAAATCCTTTATCACCTGTGCTGGGGAGATAGAAGATTGTATTACCCTGGAGAGTAACGATAAATCTGCAATATACCTTTTATTTCTATATTTAGGACACATGTAAGCGAAAAGATGATACTTGTCTTTACTGTCATCAAAAGAATCCAATATATATGCTATTATCTTATCTTTATCGCTACTTCTCAGTACATTATTCAATCCGGCTATGAATTCTCGCTGTCTCATTTCATCTTCTGCTATCAAGGAAATGTAAAAATAGCTCTTTCCATAATTTCTATCGTAAGAAATGCTCTTAAGAAATCTCTTCCGTGCTTCACAGAAATATGCATATGCTTTATTATCGTATTGCTTAGCAAAATTGCTTATCTTGTTTAAATCAGATTGCAACTTCATCCGTATATTTGATTCTTCACGATCCCTTTCCTTTGCAGCTTCTAAAAGTATGTTATTCTCCCGAACCTTACTCAACGTAACACCCATAGAAGCGGCTTTTTGTCTTGCTTCATTCAATTTTTTCGCAGTGAATATCTCTGGCTTCAGCGATGAAAATTGTCCTTTGTACTCTTTCAAATCACTCTGCATAGCTTTTACCTTTTTCAATTCCGAAGAGAAATTAGTAACGGCTTTAGAATAGGCTTTTTTGTACTGATAATCTATATTTCCCCATCTGAAATTCACTTCGCTGGCAAAACTCGTCCACTTCAGATAATTAGTAACTATACCAAACGACACAAACACAAAGAATACTGCTATACCTATATTCTTCATGGGAAAGTTTTCAAAGGTGTACTTCATCTCTTTATTGTAATAACCACATAGAATAAAAGATAAAATGAACGTTGCAGCGAGATTATTCGGCGTTAGATGCATCGGAAAACTAACCGCACTATGAAGCATTGTAGCAGCAGCCCCTACAGCCAAAAGAGTAAAGAATAACAGATCATCTTTATCTTTTATTCTCTTCAAGATCGAGAAGTAATATATTATCAAAGTCAGCAAGGTAAAAACTATGGATATGAAACCAATGATCCCTGTTTCTCCCAGAACCTGTAGATAATCATTATGTGTCCTCTTGAAATTTTTCCAGGAGTATATATACTTAGGTTTGTCAGCCTGGACCTTTCCTAAATAGGTTATCGTGTGTACTTTATAGGTTCCTATACCAGTTCCCACTATTGGACTATCCTTGAACTGATAAATGGATGACCACCATGCCAGCAGCCTTTGTGAACCCGTTCCCCCTTTTATCGTTCCGGTCAAGGTAGAAGCGCGTTTCACAACATTTACTTTTCCTTTGGTCAATGGGTTATTCGTAGAGTATACGATTATTGTGATGATAGTTACAGCGATCAAAACATATACCGCTATTCTATTCGTTTTTCTCAAGGATTTATCTTCTTGTTCTTCTTTCTTTTTCACATGAGAAAATCTATACCAATATGCGAGTGATATAGCGAAGAACGTCCATGAAAGCATAACGGATATATAGGTTGCTCTCGTTTCACAGAGCATGATCGTGATTATCATAAGAGTATATGCGAGGACAGCAAAGCATTTGATCGAGATCACCAGCCAGAAGCCCATTTTATCATTATCTTTCTTCTGTTTCTTATGTTCATCCTTACTTTTGAAATAGACCAGTAATTCTTTACCAAATACTGCAGCGAAATAAACAGCTATAGGGGCGATTATTGCCATATAATCCGATACGAAATTCGGATTTCCTATGGTGGCTTTCATAAGGCTACGGTTGTAAAGACTTCCGAGTTTGCCAAGCCATATATCTTTACCAGCGTAGAAGTTGTAGAGAGCATCTACTGCTATAAACATTCCACTTCCCACAAAAGCCCCTGCTATTATCGTCATCGTAGTCT
The DNA here is from genome assembly GCA_003641555.1 of Thermotoga sp. GTDB lineage: Bacteria > Thermotogota > Thermotogae > B3-G13 > B3-G13 > B3-G13. The sequence continues at coordinate 14 of QNAT01000274.1, read as the reverse complement.
TCTTATTCACAGTA
>QNAT01000273.1 GCA_003641555.1 Thermotoga sp. | reverse complement strand
GATAAAAGATACGGGTGACAAAAAGGCATTCGAGGCATTTCTTCGCAGAGAATTCCCATACATATACAAAGCCGATGTCGAATTCCTGGTAAGATTGGCAAAGGCGGGGATACCAGTGAGTCAGTTGTGCGATGGATTCGATCTACCCACTTTCCTCGGTGCATCGCATTTCATGAATGCAAAGATATACTACGAAAAGGCACTCGAACACATAAACGACAGAAACTTATACAAGAACGTTGCCGAGATGAGCTACTACATCACCGATATGGAACGCTCTATCTACAACACCTACAACAAAGTTGCGATGAAGAACAAAGACTCCCAATACTATCTTGACATGACCGCTCTCGCTCTATTTCACAAACAACAATTCCAAAAGGAAATAAACGATATGTGCAGATATTTCGATAGAGGGATATACACCACACCGGGCTGGAGCGCCTGGGGAAATTCAGATTGGCGAAGGATATACGAAGATTATCTGAGTAAGTTAGTCGATCTTCTACCCTATGACTTGAAACTTTATGACAAGATATTGGAAGTAGCCGAGAAGAGATCAGAAGTAGGTTTGATAATGCGAGTGAGCGTTAGATATGACCTTCCCTGGGAGATATTAACTACATTCGAGCAAATAAAAAATATGAAAGAACTACCGGTGTCCATAAGAAACCGAGCGATGAGTGACCTCAAGAGGATATGCCATAAGAACTACGAATACGCATTGCAGAAGTTGAAGACCATCACCGTAAGGTGGCAGCAGAATCAAATAAAGAATTTTATAAAGAGATATGAGAAGGATATGGGAATGCAATGAATTTTCACTTATCAAGGCTGTTTTAACTCAAGAATTCCCTGTGGCAAGCCACAGGACCATTCATCTCGTTAAACCTCTTTTTACCTCTCTTATCACATCCTTTAAATTTTCTACAACATAATTAACTTCTCTTTCATCCATCTCAGTGTAGAAAGGAAGGGCTATTGTTCTATCCGAAACAAATTCCGTAATGGGAAAATCTCCCTTCTTAAATCCAAATTCTTTCATATAAAAGGGTTGAAGATGGATAGGAGCAAAATAATTTCTCGTCTGGATACCTTTTTTGCCCATCTCTTTTACAATATTATCTCTATCGTATCTTGTAAACTCATCAGATAAACGTATCACATACACAAACCAGCTCATCCGCGTTACGTAAGATGCAACAAACGGAGTAACTATTTCATCTATACCCTTAATCTTTTCACTGTACATGCTGGCCACCTTATTTCTTTTTTCAATAATCTCGTTAAGTCTACCAAGCTGAGATATACCTAAAGCACAGTTAATATCGGAGATGCGGTAGTTATATCCAAGGCGTGTATGAGAAAGCCATGTATCTTCCTCGCCTCTTCCCTGGTTTCTCATACTCTTCGAAAACATTGCAATATTTTCATCGTCTGTTACGATAACTCCACCTTCACCGGTATTGTGCAAACATATCCCTCCATACCCTCCGATAAAATTTTGCAGACCTTTTACTTCAAAGTCATATACAAATCCGTGAAATTTTCTCTTTTCAATTTTTCTTATCTTAAGAACGGCAAGGTCTTTCAATAAAAAATCGGGACAGTCAATGACACTTTCTTCAACCCATTCGTCTATCGTAGCAACAGATATCGAATTTTTATCCCTTATTCTTCCTTTTTGAATACGGGTTGAATTCGCATTCAAAGACAAAAATCCCCTGGGGATGCAATTTTCTTTGGAGGTTCTCTGATTATCCATATCCAAAATTTCGCAAGCATAAGAATGACACGCCTTTCCGTTTTTGGAAAAATAGTCCTCTTCCTCCAATCTTGACTGAATTCCCATAGTTAAGAGCAAATAATGCAACCCGTTCGACAGTTTTTTAGAAGCTACCTTGAGTTTGTAACTCTTCGATCCGTTTATTGTTCTTCTATGACCATCGCCGTTTAAAAGCCCCTCTATAAATGCCTTTTTGTTTTTTTGGCTTGTTTCCCATATGATATTCGGAATAGATTTATCATATACATTCTCACCACATCCAAGATTCTTGAACAATTCGCTATGAAGCCTCCCTCCACAGGAAACAGTGCATCTGTGACTTTTCTCATCGCAGAATATTGCAGCAGGATAAGAAGGCCAGATAGTGTCCCAAATCTCTTTTACTTCTTTGGCATACGTATCTTTCTCGTTTAAGCCAAAAGTAAATCTTATTCCTCCATTAGATTCATAACTTCCCTCTGCTGCAAAATATCCCAATAATTTGCAAAACTTTTCATCGACTTTTATATACCGATCAATATATTTTCCTCCCCCACCTCCGATTCCGTTGAATTTCAGTATAACTTTATCATTATTAAATTTTACATTTTCATTATCTATGTAATCCAAAATATCAATCTTCTCTATTCGAGTTGTTGAAGGCGGTAATCTCCTCGGAACAACCAAATAATCACCGATTTTCAAGTCTTTACCCAAAACCTCTTTGATTTTTCCGTCCTTTATCGTAAAAACGCTGTGCGATTTTGTTATCTCCACTTCCCTGCCTTTTTCAAGTTGAACTTTCAGAATCTCAGAGTTAATCTCGTGCTTTACAAAAGCATCAATCTTCTGCCAGGATATCTTACCATTTTTGTCAAATGCCAAACATTTGTAATTCTTTGGCTTCCAATAATCATCGATCATAAAATCCATCAATTTGCCTATTTCAATAAATTTAACTTTTCCGTTTTCTTTAATCAACACAGGCGTATCATATACCACCGAGGTAATTTGTTTGTTAGGATAAAATGCAAAAATTGCTGCGTCTCCGAAACTTCCGGCAGGTTTGCTCTTATATTGAGAACCAATTGCTTCCGCCGAATCTTCGATTAAATACAGCCGATACTTTTTCGCGATTTCGGAAATTCTGTCCCATTCGGCAGGCTGGCCAAACACATCCACAGCAATAATTGCCTTTGTCCTCTCTGTTATCGCATCTTCTATTAAATCAGGGTTTATATTGTATGTATCCTTCCTGATATCTGTAAACACGGGCTTTGCCCGTTCAAAAAGGATGCAGTTTGAAGATGAGATAAAACTGAAAGGAGTGGTAATCACTTCGTCTCCGTCTTTAATCCCAAGAGAGCGAATGATAAGGTGCAGCGCACTCGTCCCACTATTCACGGCAACTGCATACTTCCTTTGCCCTATTTCAGCG
>QNAT01000272.1 GCA_003641555.1 Thermotoga sp. | reverse complement strand
TAACATTAGAAAGACACATAACCGTAGGGACAAGACTTTATCGTCACCGTCCATTTAGCCAAAGGAGAATGAAATGATGGAACTCCGTTCCAGCGGACAGGTTTAAAAACCTGTCCCTACAAATCTCTTGAGACAGTCATATCCATCCTGTTTTCAAATACCTCTTTATGTTCATTTCTCTTGTCTTGATACAAAAGAAATGAACATAATAATGGGTTGACAATTTATACTCAACGGTGTTGGAAGTCCTTCTAATTATGTAATAAAAATAACTAACCTACAGAGATATCTTCTTCTGGATACTTATAAAGCAGTCTTTTTTCCTTACCATACATTGCCATGAATATGGTAAGTGGACCAAGCCTACCAGTGAACATAGTTATCGTTATGAAGAGTTTTCCTAATGTTGAAAGATGTGGGGTGATTCCCATACTCAGCCCTACTGTGCCAAATGCACTCATCGTTTCGAATATGATCTCCTTAAAAGGAAAACTATGTTCTGTAAAAGTAAGAAGAAAAGCAATGGAAAATATGAAAGCCAGGGAAAGAGAAACTATAGCAAGTGATTTACCTATCACTTCATCTTTTATCTTTCGCTTGAAGACGGTAACTTCTCGTTTACCTCTTATCAACGCCTTGACATAGAGGAAGATAACGGCTGCCGTAACCGTTTTGATACCACCTGCTGTAGAACCTGGTGACCCACCTACGAACATCAAAAGCATGAGTATCATCAATGCCGGAGTTGCAAGAGAACCTATGGGCACAGTGTTAAAACCTGCTGTTCTTGCTGTAACGGATTGAAAGAAAGATGTTAGCCATTTCGTTCCTTCATCTCTGATACCAATGGATGAAAAATATCCTGCCTCACTCAAACGGAGCAAGATCGTCCCAATGGATAACAGTATAAGCGTTGTGGTAAACACGAGTTTTGCCTGCAGTGAAAATGATTCCCATTTTATCTTCTTTCTCAGGTCTATTTCAGTTAAAACGGCAAAACCCAATCCTCCGCTTACGATCAAAAATGCCAGAACCGAATTGATGTAAACATCACTTTTATAATATATAAAACTATCGGAAAACAAAGAAAAGCCTGCGTTACAAAAAGCTGATATGGAATGGAATATGGAAAGCCAGAACGCCTGATCGTAGTTGAATCTTTTGGAAAAACTGAAGAAAAATAGGGTGATTCCAAGTCCTTCGAAAACCGCTGTGTACTTTACAACATCCAGGAGTAACCTCAATAAACCACCTATCCTGTTCTGATTTAAATTATCACGCAGCAGCACTCTATTTCTAAGCCCTATCCTTCTTCCCATTATCAACATAAAAAACGTTGATATGGTCATTATACCCAATCCACCTGCTTGTATAAGGGCTAATATCACTATCTTCCCAAAGAAGGTAAATTTAGTAGGAGTGTCCACAACTATCAATCCTGTTACACAAGTCGCAGAGGTAGCGGTAAAGAGAGAATCGACTGGAGAAATTCCATTTACGGTGGCAAATGGCAAAAGTAGTAATACAAAACCCACACTTATCGTTATGAAAAACCAGAAAACCAGTATTTGACTTGGAGACAGAGAATTAAAAAATGCCTTCAGTTTCATATCATCTGTTCAACGCCTTTTTCGCATCACTGACTATATTACTTATCTTACTTATTACCTCGTTATAACCCTCAGAAATGCTTACCTCCTCCTTCTGACCATTCTCTCTTATGATCAATTCGATCTTATCATTATTTACCTTCTTTCCTATAATGATCTTTATAGGAATGCCTATGAGGTCCATATCTTTTAACTTAATACCCGCAGATAACCTTCTATCGTCCAATAGCACCTCGAAACCAGCAGCTGTCAGTAATTCGTATATATCCTTCGCCACCTTATTTTGTCTTTTACCATCGCCCAGAGGAACTATTATTATCTCATAAGGTGCAACTGATATGGGCCAGATCATGCCGTTTTCATCGTGTTTCTGTTCCACAATAGCCGGAATGGCACGAGAGACACCAAAACCATAACATCCCATGATAATAGGTTTAGATTTTCCATTTTTATCCACAACGAGTGCGTTTAGTTTTTCCGAATATTTCGTACCCAACTTGAATATGTGACCTATCTCAATTCCCCTGATCAACTTCAAAGGAGCACCACATTTCGGACATTTGTCCCCTTCACCTACCACCTTTATATCTTGCCATATATCTATCTTTATATCCCTATCGAAATTTGCATTGATGAAGTGTGTATCCACTTCATTTCCGCCTACTACAAAGTTCCTTAAACCTTTTACTGACTGATCTCCTACAACTTTTGTATTCTTTAATCCTACAGGGGATACAAAACCTGCGGGGGCTCCAGTAAGTTCTTTAACCTCCTCGATGGTAGCCAATCTCAAGGTTTGATCGGAGAGATGACTTCTCAATTTGGGAAGATTGATCTCAAAATCTCCTCTTATCACTGCGATCACATAACCTTCTCTGCCCTTGTATACCATTGACTTAACTATTTGTTTTATATCTTTGCCAAGGAAATCAGCAACTTCTTGAACGGTTCTCACATTAGGAGTTGATACCTTTTCCAACACCTTTAATTCTTCAGAAGAAATATCATAATCCCATTTATATTCTGCCTTCTCTTCATTTGCCGCATATCCACACTTTTCACATTTCAATATCTTCGATTCCCCATTTGAAGAGAGTATCATAAACTCATGTGAAATACTTCCACCTATCGCACCACTCGCTGCTTCAACCCCTATAGCACGAATACCCAGCCTCTTACAGATGCGCTCATATGCCTGATACAACTTTTCGTATATCTCATCGAGGCTTTCCCAGGAATCATGAAAGGAATACAGGTCTTTCATAATGAATTCACGTGCGCGGAGTAATCCCCCGCGAGGCCTGAGTTCATCCCTATATTTGGTATATATCTGATATAATAAAATGGGTAGTTGTTTATAAGTCCTGACTTCGGGTTTCAGAAGATCGGTTATTATCTCTTCGTGAGTGGGTCCCAGGGCAAATTCTCTCCCACTTCTATCTCTCAATTTCATCATCTCTGGTCCGTAATCATCCCATCTACCAGTTGTTTTCCATAGTTCAGCAGGCTGGATAATGGGCAGAAGGATCTCCTGTCCTCCTACTCGATTCATTTCTTCTCTGACTATATTCTCTATCTTCTTCAATACTCTTAACCC
>QNAT01000271.1 GCA_003641555.1 Thermotoga sp. | reverse complement strand
GTGCAAACCATATCGTAATTTTCCTAAAAATAATTCTTCCTTTAAATAAAGGTGCATTAGCAACCCTTTCCATATTTGCATTTATGGATGCATGGAATGACTATCTATGGCCATTAATCGTAACTACAACACAAGAGATGATGACACTCCCACTTGGGCTTGCGAGTTTACAGGGAAGGTGGACTACACAATGGAATCTTGTAAGCGCAGGAACGATCATTAGCATTCTTCCAATGCTCGCGGTTTTTATTATAGCTCAAAAGTGGTTTGTTAAGGGTATTTCAGTAACAGGGTTAAAAGGTTAATCAAACAGGAGGTGTGTTGTATGAAGAGGGCAGTTTTTTTTGCAATTATCACGTTGTTGACAGTTGTTGTTTTCGGAGTAACAACAATCAACTACATGACCTTTTCCGCAGTTCCAAACCACGAAGATACTTTGAGAGAAATCGTCAAGGCTTTTGAGGCACAAAATCCAGGAATACGAGTGAATTTGGTATTTGTACCGTGGAATGATTATTTTCTAAAATTATCCACAATGTTTGCTGGAGGAACTCCACCTGATGCCTTTGAGATTAACTATGAGAACTTTGTGGAATACGCAGCAGATGGTCTTCTAATGCCATTGGATGAATTAAACAAAACTAACCACTTTGAAGCGACTGAAGTATTTACCGAAAAAGCATATAACGCTTTTTCATATCAAGGAAAGCAGTATGGATTTCCGGAAAGTTTTTCCACAGTAGTCCTTTTTTATAATAAGGAGCTCTTTGATGAAAAAGGTGTTGAGTACCCGTCAGCTAATTGGAGCTGGATTGATGAATTCAATGCCGCTTTGAAATTAACGGACAAAGAGAATGGAATATGGGGTATCTATCAGCCAATACAATTCTGGGAATACTACAAGGTAATTGCTCAGAATGGTGGAGCTATACTCAATGGTAATGAAGTCACAGTGAACAACATCGCAGGAATTAATGCATTAAAATGGTTGATTGATAAGCCAAAATATGGAATTATGCCATCAGAAGAAGAGGCCGGTGGATTAAGCTCTGAAGACCTTTTTGTTATGGGCAAAGTAGCAATGGTTCACACAGGAATCTGGATGTTCAGCAAATTTAGAGATGAAGCAGCGTTTGAATGGGATATTGAAGTTGAACCCGGAATGTCCACAAAGGCAACACATTATTTTGCAAATGCTGTTGTGGCTTCCGTTAATACTCCTCACAAGGAAGCCGTATGGAAATGGTTGAAGTTTCTCACTACCAATGAAAGTAGCGTGAGAATAAGAATAGAAAGAGGATGGGAACTACCTGCTGTTAGCAACCATCAACTGATTGATGAGTTCCTTAAAAGCAGTGTTGCACCAAAAAACAAAAAAGCTATTTTCGACTCTCTTGAATGGGCCATTGTTCCACCCGTAGTTGGAGGTTGGAGTGCTCTTGCTGATACAGTAAATAAGGAAATCGATGCTGCTAAATATGGAATAAAAAGTCCAGAAAAAGCCTTAAATGATCTATCTGCAGAATTAAAAAAGAGAATATCTGAGTAAAAGGAGCTGAATTTGTAATGCGGAAGATCCAGCACATACCATTCGGATTGGATGACCCTTACTTGGACGTAGCATATTCGGAACGCAGGATTCCTACTGATCCAACTGATGGCGAAAATGTCAATGTATATTTCAAAACTCTTCCAATGGAAGCTGGTCAAAGAGCTTGGTTAGAAGTTCTTCGTAATGACGTTGCTTATAGAATAAGAGCCCAATATCAGTATAATGAAGGCGAATGGGCTCTATGGAATGCAGTAATACCATCCTGTAGAGCTTTTGAAAAAATTAAATACAGAATAGGCTTTGGAAAAGGGGATTGCACTGCTATTTATTCTGAATGGTATTCGTTTATCGTAAAGAAATGGATGGAAGATTCTTTCATAAAGTATGATGGAAGAAATTTATTTATTGATCATGAAAGTGAACACGATAAAGTGCCTAGACTTATACGATCAAGATTTTTAACAGATGGAAAAGCCATGTATGATATTGAACTCATTTTCAAAAGAAAACAAGGCGAGAATTTCTATGGATTGGGAGAACATTATGATTCATTGGAACTTAGTGCTGGATCTCCGTATTACGTTTATGTTTTTGATCAATACAAAGTACAGCAAAAAAGAGGCTATGCACCTATTCCGTTTGTTTTTTCAGATATGGGATTTGGTTTATTTTTGAATACCGGTTTCAGGACAAAAGTTCTTCTCAGTGAGGATACAATAAGTTTTACTATCCAGACACTTGGGACTTTATTGACCCCCAATAATTTTAATGCCAAATTATGGGTGGATACAAAACCCTATGAGATTATTTCTGACTTTTACAAAATCGTGGCGCCTGAATTACCACCAATTTGGGTTTTTGGGCCTTGGGTCTCGGCAAATGAATGGAATACACAAGAAAAAATTGAACAAACCTTGGAAAAATTGCGTACTTTAGACCTTCCAACAAGTGTGCTTGTTATCGAAGCTTGGTCTGATGAACAAACATTTTATATTTTTAATGGCGCAGAATATAAACCCAAAAAAGGCTGTGACTCTTTTAAACTCAAAGATTTCACATTTCGACCACCATGGCCAGATCCTAAAGCTATGGTAGATAAACTACATTCTCAAGGAATCAAAGTGCTTCTTTGGCAAATTCCTGTCCTTAAACATGAAGATAAACCCAGTGTACAACACAAAAATGATATGGACTTTGCTGAGAAAAATGCTTATGTTGTTTCAAAAGGTAATGGAGAATCTTACAGAATACCAAAAGGACGATGGTTCGAAGAAAGCTTAGTCATAGATTTTTTTAATGTCAATGCTGCAGAATGGTGGAAAAAGAAGAGAGAATACTTGGTTAACGAGCTTGGGATAGACGGGTTCAAAACTGATGGTGGAGAACATCTTTGGGGAAGGAATACTCACGTGTGCCAAAATAAATCTGCTGCAGAAGCAAGAAATATATATCCGGAAAAATATTTCGAATCCGCAAAGAAGATGGTGGGAAGAAATGGAGTTCTTTTCAGTCGTTCCGGATACATAAATTCCCCGAAATTTACTATATTCTGGGTAGGGGATGAAGATTCGAGTTTTGAAGCGATGAAATCTAATCTTATTGCAGGACTTAATGTTTCCCTGTCTGGAAATCCTTTTTGGGGATGGGATATAGCAG
>QNAT01000270.1 GCA_003641555.1 Thermotoga sp. | reverse complement strand
GCTGCAACTATCGTAACCGTTAAAACTTTTTTCTTCATATTCTCTCCTGACCTCTCTATTTATCAGTCAGGAACACACCTCCTTTCGTTTTTCCTCCTCGAGGACAAAAACCGAACTTCTTCTCCAATACTACATACTTCAAGTTTTCTACTTATTTTGGTGCTATCTACCCCCTTTCAACAAAATTTTGCCTTTCTCGCCTTGCCCACGAATTCGAAGGCAAATAAACACAGTCATTATATTACAGTTTCTATTGCGATGTCAAGATTCGATCATCAACTACTTTCCAAATGCCCTATTTAACTCCTTGATTTTTCAATACTCTTAATTATATTCTATAATACTCTCTTTGTCAACACATATCTGTGATCTGAATCACAAAAATCTCAATATTTAAACGCACTGCCACCTATGAATTCCCTTATTATCGATAATCTCGGAATATCTTCTAAATCAGTTATAGGTAAAAAATAATCTATAAATCTCAATAGTCTTTTAGCTTCGGCATATTCTGGTTTCGAATTGTCGATCTGTACTATAGTAGGTTCGGCAAATAATTTCAAGACCCCGAGTTCGTATATCAATGCTGAATTGAACATAACGTCTGCTTCTTCTTGAAATGGAAATATATTTCTTTCTTCCCCCTTTCTTACCTTCGGCCACATCCTTATAGTATCCAGAGCAGTATGCCCTCTGAATTTGTTATCTCTTACTATTCTCCTCATTACCCTCGTATCCGTTGTGGGTATTCTGTTGTCCTTATCTATGTTCAGTTGCGTTAGAGCGCTCACGTAGATCTTGAATTTCATCTCCCTGGGTATGATTTGGGTTAACACTTCGTTTAATCCATGTATCCCCTCTACTATTATAAGTTGATCTTCTTCTAATCTCAGCTTCTTCCCGGTATACATTCGTCTCCCTACCTTGAAATCGAATTTCACCTGTTCTATCTCATTACCTTCCAGAAGGGCTTTCATGTGTTTATTGAACAACTCCAGATTCAGGGCATGTATAGATTCGAAATCGTAATTGCCATTTTCATCTCTGGGTGTCTTGCTCCTATCGACAAAATAATCATCGAGAGATATCCCTATTGGTCTATATCCGTTCACCTTGAGTTGAAGGGCAAGCCTTTTGGCAAATGTGGTTTTCCCTGAGGAGGATGGTCCCGCTATCAACACCAATCTTGCCTTCTTGCGTGCGGCGATCATATCGGCTATATATGCTATTTTCTTTTCATGGAGTGCCTCGGAAATCCTTATCAACTCGGCTATATTACCACTGGAGATCACCTCGTTCAGATCTCCAACAGTTTTTACACCCAATATCTTTCCCCATTGTTCATATTCGGAATATATCTGAGCCAGTTTATTTTGAGGAATGTATTCCGGTAATTTATCCGGAGATGTGATATCAGGGTGTCTTATCACAAATCCCGGACCCACTCTAACCAGGTCAAATAGCTTAAGATATCCACTGCTGGGGACCAGATGTCCATAAAAATAATTGCAATACCCGACACATTTATAGATGTTTACTGTGTCTTTTTTTCTGAATTTGAAAAGTTTTACCTTGTCTTCTCTTCCTATGTCTTTGAACAATTCTATCGCTTCTGCCTTCCATAGAAATTCCTTTTCGAAAGGTATATTTGCATCTATTATCCGCTTCATTTCAGCCTTCAACTTCTTTATAACTTCATCTGTTACTTCGTAGTTTTCAAATTCACAGTATAGACCTTTTCCCAGGGAATGCAGCATGCTTAGCGTTTTGGAAGGCAGTACTCGCTTTGCTGCCACGTAGGCAACGAAATAAATACTCCTCTGATAGATCTTTATGCCATCCTGACTGGATAGATCCACGAATCTAATGGTGCAATCCCTTCGCAACTTATGAAATAACTCTTTTATTTCATTGTCCACGTTGACTGCTACTATTTGTGATTTGTGGTATCTTTGAAAGTCAGCTGCTATGCTCAAAAAGGAAGTCCCTTTTTTGTACTCCCTGATCTCGGCAGTCTCTTTTATTGCCACTTTAACCATTTTGTTGCTCATTTCCTACCCCTATCCTTTATATACATCAAATATATCTCCCTCGATCATTGAATCTCTCCCATTTCATTAGAGACACCAATGATAATATCTCCTCCCTCGGAATTCGCAAATGCAGCTATCTCAGCAGATAAAGCATCGATACTGCTAAAACGCTCTTTGAATTGCGTTCTGGAGTCTTCCCTCTTTTTTATACGTATAGATAATTCTTCACAATTCATTCTAATACAGTTCCAGATATTCCCGCCTTTCCCAATCGGTAACAGAGGAGGAAAATCTATGCCATTCACCTTTCTTCGTCTTTATTAACTTTTCGAATACACTCTCTCCCAACACCTCTTTCATAAGGGACGAATGTTCGAATTCGTATGTTGCTTCTTGCAGCGTCCCCGGTAGTTGTCCTATGCCCTTACTCTCTTTCTCTTCCTCGTTCATCTGGAAGATGTTCTCTTCTACTGGATTTGGCGGTTCTGTATCCTTCTCAATACCATCCAGACCTGCTCCTATCATCGCTGCCAGTGCGAAATACGGATTTGCCGTTGGGTCAGGGCATCTGTATTCCAATCGTGTAGCCTCTCCCCTTATCGCAGGAACACGTACGAGAGCCGTTCTGTTTCCTATAGACCATCCGATGTTTACAGGAGCCTCGTATCCCGGGATCAATCTCTTATATGAGTTCACGATCGGGTTGGTTACGAGGGTTATTTCTCTTGCATGTGTGAGTAACCCCCCTATGTAATTCAAAGCAACCGAACTCAATTGATATTGGCTCTGGGGGTCGTAAAAGGCATTTTTACCATCTTTAGAAAGGGATTGGTGCGTATGCATGCCAGAACCGTTTATCCCCTCCACAGGTTTTGGCATAAAGGTTGCATGTAAACCCTTGAATAAAGCGATAGTCTTCACCACTATCTTAAATGTCTGGACGTTATCCGCGGTCTTTAAGGCATTGCTGTAAGCAAAGTCTATCTCGTGTTGGGCAGGTGCTACCTCATGATGTGCCATCTCCACGTCAAACCCCATCTTCTCGAGGGCTAATACTATCTCCTTTCGTGTTTCTTCCCCAAGGTCTACGGGCATCAGATCGAAGTAACTCCCCTTGTCATGGAGATCCAGGGTCGGTCTACCTTTTTCATCTCGTCTGAATAAAAAGAATTCAGGTTCTGGACCAGCATAGACTTCG
>QNAT01000269.1 GCA_003641555.1 Thermotoga sp. | reverse complement strand
TTTGGTCAAATTCTTTGCTGAGAGTAAGTGCAACGCTAAGGAATTCGATGGAACGTTAAGATTTTTGCGAGGAAGTTATCCAAAAAGTGTGAATTACGCCATGTTCAATCTCATCAGTAGCCATGATAAACCACGTTTTCTCACTCTTTGCTATGGTGATGTGAGGAAGATGAAACTGGCGGTTGTCTTCTTAATGACATACGTAGGAGCCCCTGTTATTTACTACGGAGATGAGATCGGGATGGAAGGATTAGGAGATCCAGATTGTCGAAGGCCATTCATATGGGATGAAGATCGACAGGATCGTGCGCTCTTAAAATTCTACAGGCAGATGATCAAATTGAGGAGGGAAAACCCCGTTTTGAAAAGAGGAAATTTCTATCCTCTTTATACATATGATAACGTTTACTGCTATGCAAGAAATTCGGCCGAAAATATGATCGTAGTGGTGCTCAACAATTCGAATAAAGATGAAGTTGTGAGGCTCAACATCGATAAATTGAGATCCAGAAAAGGAAATATAAAGGATCTCGTTGATGGAAATTCGTTTGCTATTGACAGGGGTATCCTCGAATTGAAGATACCCGATTACGGTTATAGGGTCCTATCGCTGTGATGCTCCACTAACTTCCTCCGCGTGACGTCTCAAAATCCCTTTGGATGTGTTATACTATTTTGTATATGATCTCACTACGGAAAGATACGATAATCTATTTATACATGAGTCCGAAACTACACTTGATACCTTGATCTGTAGTAATACCGACTCATATACAAACCAACACTTTAGAAGGATGAAAATGGCATGGCAGAAGAATTGGTGAAAAAGATTCCCCCTCAGAATCTGGATGCTGAACAAGCCTTATTAGGTGCAATGTTCATTGATCCATCCATAATAGCGGATGTAATGGAAATTTGCACTGTAAATGACTTTTATTCGGAAAGTAACCGTTTGATCTTCGAAGCCATAGAAAAACTGTACGAAGAGAACAAAGGTGTGGACCCAGTAACAGTTATGGACCTGTTGAAAAAGGATGGAAACCTGGATAAGATAGGGGGTGCAATATATCTATCCAGGCTTGCAGATATCACTCCTACAGCAGCAAATGCCGAATACTACGCCCGTATAGTCAGGGATAAATCCATCTTACGCCACCTCATAAGTACGGGTTCTCGTATAGTAGAAAGTGCTTATGAAGAGCGAGATGTTGAAGATATCCTTGATGACGCAGAAAAAAGCATAATGGCTATAGGAGAACAGAAGATGACAAGAAGCTACGAGAGTATAAGCACTATCGTTCATAGGACTTTTGAAAATATAGAAAACGTGAAGATCCAACATCTTTCTCCTGATGAACACGGCATATATGTCTCCGGAATACCAACGGGGTATCCTTCGTTAGATGTCCTGACTGCTGGTTTTCACAAATCTGACCTCGTCATAATAGCTGCGAGGCCTTCTGTGGGTAAGACTGCACTTGCTATTAACATGGTGAAAGAGATGACCTTGAAATACAATGTAGCGGTCGCGTTTTTCAGTCTCGAAATGACAAAGGAGCAACTGGCACAGAGATTGTTGTGTTCACAAGGAAGTGTGGATCTCAAAAAAATAAGAGCCGGTTACTTGAGTGATGATGAATGGAATAGATTGACCAATGCAGCGAGCGAATTTTACAACGTTCATCTTGTGGTTGATGATTCAGCAGGCATAGATATCCGAGAACTGAGAGCCAAGGCAAGAAGGATAAAGAGAGAGTATGGTTTAGACCTCCTGATAGTCGATTATCTACAGCTTATGAGAACCAGAATGCCCAAGGAAAATAGGCAGCAAGAAGTGTCGGAGATATCAAGGTCTTTGAAGATATTGGCGAGGGAATTGGATATATGTGTAATAGCCGTTTCCCAACTTTCCAGGGCAGTGGAACAGAGAGAAAATAGACGCCCGAGATTGAGTGATCTACGAGAATCTGGGGCTATAGAGCAAGATGCAGACCTCGTCATGTTTTTGTACCGCCATGGCTACGAAAAGAGTAGTAGGAAGGAAAACGCTGAAGAATATAAAGAGGATAACAAGCCAGATGAAACTGAACTCATTATCGGAAAACAGCGAAACGGACCTGTTGGCACTGTAAAACTACTCTTCATCCGGCCTTATGCTACATTCTATGAACCAGATTACTACCATTCCCACATATCATCTCTTGAAATTAAAGGTACGGAAGGAGAGGATTTCAATTTTTGAAAACAAAAGAAATTAGCTCAATTCTTTCATCTAAAGATTGGAGATTCAGGCAGATAGGGGATACGGAAGATCCACTCGGTGATTTTGAAGATTGGGAAAAATGTGACCTTCCTTTTCAATGGCAGATAAATGGGAATTTTCGTTATTATACAGGAAAAGGACTGTACGCCAAAACATTTTCCCTGAAAAAGAATAACAAGGTAAGATACCAATTGTGGATCAGAGGTATTTTTTATTATTATCACATTTACTTGAATTCTAAACCGATCGAACATTCTGAAGGCTACTTCTCTACTCATCTGGTAGATGTTACGAAAGACCTGGTAGATGGTGAAAATGATATAAGGATCGTGGTGAGTTGTCCACCTGAAACGAGCAAGAAAAACAAGAAGCTCATAACTGGTGTTTTCTCTCATTGGGATTGCCTTGACAGTACGTTAAATCCGGCGGGAATATGGGGAGATGTAGAATTAAGAGCTGTTCCTTTACCTATTACTATAGAAGATTTTAAGATATTCCTCTCGGATTTGAAAGAGAAAAACATTCATATAAGTGTGAAGGTCATGAATTTGGGTGCGAGGCAGGATGTTGACTTTGCATTGAAATTAATTCCTCATAACTTTAAGGGCATGAATTTAGAATTTTCTTTCACTGGAAGATTATCCAGAGGAATGAATGAAATCGAAAAAGATATTTTGGCGAAGAAGATAAAATTATGGTGGCCATACGAGTTGGGCATTCCTTTGCTATATGATGTTTTCCTTTCCATAAAGGCGAAAGATGGCACATCGGTACAAACATCGTTGAAAACGGGTTTCCGCACTGTAAAAGTTAAGAATTACGTATTCTACATCAACGGTCATCGAATTTTCATAAGAGGATCGAATATTCCTCCGATAGAACCTTTCCTGAGCGAAGTTAATTATAAAAAGGTTAAAGAGATACTAATACTCGCCAGAGATGCTCACATGAATATGTTGCGTGTTCACGCACATGT
>QNAT01000268.1 GCA_003641555.1 Thermotoga sp. | reverse complement strand
TTCTCTTCCCTTATATTCTATTAAAGCCCTTGATAAGGAAAGCAAGCGATATTCCTGATGTAGCTTGGTCATCTCCCTTGCTATGAATACTTCTCCCTCACCTAATATATCCAATACGTCTTTTAAGGTCTCCTGCAATCTATGAGGTGATTCGTAAAAAACCAATGTTGCCCGAACATCGGCTATCTCTCTGAATAACCTGCGTCTACGCTTTCCTCTTGGCAGAAATCCGAGATATAACACCCTTGTTGTATCAAAACCACTCGCAGTAAGGGCGGTGGTCAATGCTGATGGTCCTGGTATCACATCTATATCAGCCCCGGTCTCTCTGGCAAGTGATATGATTTCCCTTCCCGGATCCGATATAACAGGCATGCCTGCATCGGAGATCAAAGCCAATGCTTTACCCCGAATCAACATTTCTTTTACCTTATTATTTCTCATTTCAGCGTTGTGGGCGTTATAACTCATCAAAGGTGTTTCGATAGAATAAGTGTTGAAAAGTTTTATCGATCGCCGCGTATCTTCTGCTAATACCAGATCTACCTCTTTTAAAGTCCTTACAGCTCTAAAAGTGATATCTTCTAAATTACCTATCGGTGTTCCAACGATATAAATCTTACCTGGCATTATGGCTTCATCTCTACCATTAATACCTTTACTTTGCTGAATAGTGTCCCTGGATCAGGTGCTTGTGTTGCTACTCTACCATAACCGTTTATCTTCAATTGTATGTTAGGATATGTTTCCTTCCATTTTTCATATTTTGCGAATACATCACCCAGGGTCTTGCCTCGTAAATCTGGAAGATAATGTTCATTCCCTTCAGCCATTCCAGAAGTATTCATTACTTCCTCGAAAGCGAATCTACTTCCTTTTTCGTACGAAACGATCCTCGTTACTAATTCCTTAAATGCCGGAGCAGCGACATCGCCACCGTAGTATTCTCCCTTAGGGTCATCTATGACTATTATTATGGAATATTTTGGTATATCGATAGGATAAAACCCCACAAATATGGAATAGTATTTTCTCTTAGAATACCCCCCTTCAGGTGAAGGTTTTTGTGCTGTTCCTGTCTTTCCTGCGACATCTATATCCGGTATATTTGCTTTCATCCCTGTACCATTCGTGACTACGGAACGAAGCATTCCTTTAACGATACGTGCTGTTTTCGCTGAAATGACCCTTCTTTTTTCTACTTTGGTATACTCCACCTTCCCATCCGGCATCACCCATTTGTCTACGATGCAGGGTTTCGCCATTATTCCATCATTGGCAATAGCAGATATGGCATCCAGCAGTTGTAAGGCTGTAACACCTATTCCCTGCCCTATAGCGATTTCAGCATAATCCACAGCAGACCATTTGGAAGAAGATCTCAATATTCCCCTTGATTCTCCATTCAGATCTATACCCGTTGGAGTTCCAAAGCCAAATGCAAGTAGATGTTTATAAAATCCATCTTCTCCTACATTATTCACTATCTTCTTTGCAACACCTATGATCCCGGCATTACAAGAAATACGTAAAGCATCTGCAACTGTAACAGTACCATATTTATCTATATCATGAATGATAACATTTGATAGAGGTGAAGGCTTAATATATCCTTTGCTATAAAAGGTATCTGTTGCCTTTACCGAATGTGTTTCTAATCCAATTGAAACAGTTACCGGTTTCATGGAGGAACCAGGCTCGAAAATATCACCGATAACAGATTTAATGGAACCAACAGATGTTATAGCCCTTATCTCTCCATCCTCTGGATCCATAACGATTATTTCTCCACCTGCCCCGTTGTATTTTTTTACAGTAGTGTACAGAACTTCCTCGGCTATATGTTGAATATTCATATCTATGGTTATGTACAATGTGCCGCCGTCTACAGCAGGCTTTGTCTCTAATGTATCTCCGTACATCCTGTACACTCCATGTCGGGCATACAGGACCTCTCCTCTGAACCTGGGAGCCAGGATCTCATTATACTTTTTCTCCAGACCGCTGATGCCGTAAGATGAATTTGCCTTACCAATCACTCCTTTCAGAGAAGGCATCAGGATTATCCTTTTATCAGCAGGGACAACGATGATATTTTTAATAGCCAGTGTCCTTATTGTTTCAGCTTTTTGGGGATCTATTCCACTTCGAATTAGAAATGTTCCTCTATTGGCAGATAATATCCTGCTTTTGAATGTATCCGAGAAAGGGAAAAATGATTCGAGTTCCTTTAATGTTTTGTGTTTCTGATTCGAAGAAAGACCATCGAGGTCCCAATATACATCGTAAGCAAGATCGTTGTTGACCAAAATAGCACCATTGATATCGCGAATGATACCTCTATGAGGGTATAAAACTACCCTTCCGATTTTCTTTTCAGAAAAACCATTTTTTCCCCTTTGGGGAGGAAAAATAGAAAAAGAAAGAAACCGCAAAGACAAAGCTATTGCCAATATAAAGATAATAGAACGGAATATAGAACTTCTTTTCTTGAGTAATTCTAAATCCATGGGTTTATTTACCCACTATGTAATATGGAATACCATTCTCCTTAAACGTAAAGACATCATTCGCAGTAACAAATATCATATGACTAATAGTACTCAGGCGATCTTGCAATAAAGCAATATCTCTTTCTACACCAGTCATTTTCAGATTAACATCTGTTATATTGGCTTTTAATTTGTTGGTTTGTACACTTAACCAGAGAGGGAAAAACAGTAATGTCAGGAGAAAAATCGATACGATGGCATAGATCACAACAGTTCTGGCTATATCCAGCGATGATACTCTTTCTTTTACCTTCGAAGCATTCTTAACCGCTGCATTTTTCTCTCTGATTATATCTTCAGCCATCTTATCACTTCCTTAAATTATATACGCTCACATATCCTCATCTTCGCACTTCGCGAGCGAGGATTCCCTTTCACCTCATATTCCATAGGTTGTATCGGCTTTTTTGTCATCGACTTTAATTCTTCGCTTTCTATAAAAAAATGTTTCACTATCCTATCTTCTAAGGAATGAAAGGATATAACGACCATTCTACCCTCTATTTTCAACGAACTCGCTGCCGCATTTAATCCCTCTCTCAAAGCATTTAACTCATCATTAACGCAAATCCTAATTGCTTGAAACGTACGTGTTGCAAAATGCCTTCTTCTCTTTCTCCGGGATGTAGGTGGAATCGCCCTTTTTATCTCTTCTACCAGCTGGATTGTCGTCTCTATGGGTCTATCTTT
>QNAT01000267.1 GCA_003641555.1 Thermotoga sp. | reverse complement strand
GTATATCCTTCCATATTTTTGTTATGTATGTACTATGAAGTTATTACAAGTAACATTTAAGTAGGATTTTTGTATTTATTATTAGTGAAAAATGAAGAGAGAACTCGGAATTTGGGTAACAGCGATTTTGATACTGAGTGTAGTTGGGACATTTCAGGCTGCTGGTAATGGCGGGGGGGATGTTGTAATATTACGCGATGATGATGGAAGTATGGAAGATAGTATTAGTCTAGATTATGGAGACGATGCGGCAAAAAAATTCTAAACATTGATTCGTCAACTATTCAAGACGCAATAAGTGCCAAATTGTATGTTTATGGAGAGGGGTACGATGATCAGTGGGGAGAAAGCCATTATATCGAAGTAAACGGAGATAGTAACCAACGAATCTATTTTGATCCGGTACAGAAATTTGGGAGCATGTTCTCTTGGAGATATTTTGATATAAACGTGAATTGGTTGACATCTGGATCTAACACTTTCTATATATATGAGCCTGTTCGCAATGAAGGCTGGAAAAATAGTGATCTCCAGATTGGCATTGATACTGAAAATGATTTTGATAGAAGCCAATGGAAGCGCAATAATTGGGGTTCAATGCCCCCACCCGAACAATGTGACGGTGAACTAATGATTTATTTAGAGATTACAATAGGTGGTGGCATAGAGATGGTTATCCGTGATGATGATAACGAAATGAATGATAATGTAAATGTAGATTACTCTGATGATTATGCAATAAAATACTTATACATCGCCTCAAATGTGTTAGATAAAATAACGTCGGCTAAATTATACGTTTATGGCATGGGACACAATGATCAAATAGGATCAACGCATTATTTAGAAGTAAATGATAATAGTAACCAACGCATTTATTTTGATCCGATATTAAAATTTGGAGGAACATATAGGTGGGAAATGTTTGACATTGATACAGATTGGTTATTACCAGGACAAAATAAGTTTGAAATAAGGGAGTCATGGCGTCAAGAGGGCTGGAAAAGTAGCGATTTGAAAGTAGGTATTGACACTTATATGGATTATGGTAGAAGCGATATAAAGCAGAATACCAACTACAAAGATGGCGAACTAATGATGTATCTTCTGATAACTACAACTGGAGATCCTGATGGTGATGCCTTTGAATACTCAGGAACATATATCGAGGAATATATAAACCTTCCAGACCTCAGTGACTTACATTTAAATTGGCAAAAAGTGCAATACTGGCTTGGTAATATTGCGGGATGGCAAGAATCTTTTTTAGAAACAGAGGGTAGTGTAGGTGAGGAGGATTTCAGGCCGGGTAGTGGAACTGACTCTGAAGATGCTGACTTTCATTACCATGTGGGTCATGGGGTAGATGATATTGGCACAGAATTAGCTATGCGAGGATGGATTCCCATGATAGATTATGAAGATGTACGAGTAGATGACGTTTGGCAAAAATGGGGTGATGAAGATAACGAATGGATGTTTTTGCAGTCCTGTCATATACTTTCTGATAGTGATTGGGTTAACGCACTGGATGACGGTCACATGATCATAGGATTTGTCGATGAAGGAACTACCAGTACGTGGCTTTTGGAATATTTTTTTACAAAGTCTATTAATAGTGGTTGGACAGTAAGAGAGGCTTGGTACTATGCTTCTACGCATACATATAGCGATGGTCGAAGAGTTGGCATATTTGCAGATTCTCTTTCCCAATTAAATTACGACCACCTTTGGGGTCAGGGATGTACTGTCGTGGATGAATACCCAGATGATGGCTATGTCTTTATCGATATTTGGGAGTGTAATTAAAGAGGTGAAAAAATGAGAAGTAAAAGATTGAAAACTTGTTTGGTTGTGATAACAGTAGTGGCTATTGCAATCTTGAGTTATCAATTGAAGACAGGAGAAATTGATGATAATGGTACTAACATCTTGGGACCGAGCGGTAATGTTGTGTTGAACACTGGTTTTCCCAAAAAACCTGCAACGTTACCCATTTACGAAGTTTTACATGAATATTATCGAGAGATAGGGCGACCAACAGTGGTTGATGGAGACTGGACTCCTTCAAAGGAGGAAGCCCTCTTAATCGCCCAAGGTTATTTGGAAGCTAACGGGTTGCTTATAGAACATCCTGAACAGAATGAGACAACAAGGTCTAACATTATCCAGGATGTGATATTAAAATCCATATCTTACTATAACAGAACAGTAATGATGATGGATGGGCAAGTAGTAAAAAGGGAGATAATGGGGATTCAGATATGCTATAAAAGAACAATAGGAAATTTAGCTGTAGTTGGACCTGGGGATGAGATAGAGTTATTAATTGGCAGAAACAAGGAGGTGTTGTATTACTCAGCGACTTGGCGAACCATTAGGGAAATTGGAAAGATAGAGATTATAGATGCAGAGAAAGCCTTTGAAAATTTGATATCAGGAAAAAATTTAATTGGGGAAACAGAACTATCGATGGGTAAGGAGAATATCAGAATTGATAATATTTCACTTGGATATTATGCTTTTGGGGCAGGAGTAAAGCAAGAATTTTATAAACCAGTGTGGATATTCTATGGAAAAGCAAACAACCGAGATACATATTTTGCAGTAGCAGCTTATGAGTAATTTTTTCTCCTTTTTATTTTTCTAGAAGAAAAGTGATTTCGGAATGTACAGCACGGCAACAACACCCAAAATTACTTATGTTCATCATAAATTGTATGGTATGAATAAAATATTGCTAATAATATTTAAAATTATAAGAATCATTGGCTTTGCTCTACTTGCATATGGAATATATGTATTGGCTGTTTGCGCACATAACAGTGACATAATTTCTACGAAAGGGTGGCTATTTGCCCTTTTAATTATATTATTTGGTTTAGTTCTTTTTGGATTCCCTCACTACATGATTAAAAGAGAGGCAAAATGCAGAACCGATAAATAAAAATGATTTATTCCTTCCACACTTAAAGGTGTGGGCTTTTCATTAAGGGGGAAAAATGTCTTTGACGTCTTTAGTCCATACATCCGCCATAAATGGCAGGGTTTTAAACTACAAACACCCATATAAAATAGGAGATGTTTTGGAGTGAACATTCCCTCATTTAAACGATTTCTTATTGCTCATCATTTCTTTTAATTTTTCCCTTAAGCCATCTTTACAAACTTCGGCCACACTCTTGTATCCGAGTTCAGGATGCTCCTTTATAATTTTTTTACAAGGTCATGCAATTCGGTCGGCAATGAAATGGTTGTATATCCTTCCATATTTTTGT
>QNAT01000266.1 GCA_003641555.1 Thermotoga sp. | reverse complement strand
CTTATGCACTCATTCACTCTTTCTCCCACGGTGTCTCACATCGTGGTGGAACATCGGCCAGGGTGTATCTGCCAATCCACCACTGTTTCCACGTATGGCGTAAAGGCATCGATCATCCGATCCCACATATATCGTTCCGTCTTCACCTATCACCGGGCTGGAATCCACACCACTTCCTGTCTCATATTTCCACTTGAGTGTGCCATCCGGTTTTATCGCGTAGAGATAATGATCATGCGACCCCACGTATATCGTTCCGTCTGTACCTATTGCAGGGCAGGAACGCACTTTATCTCCTGTCTCATATTTCCACTTGATTGTGCCATCTGGCTTTATCGCGTAGAGATAACGATCTCTGCTCCCAACGTAGACCGTGCCATCTTCCCCTATCGCCGGACTCGATCCCACATAATATCCTGTTTTTGTGCTTCCACTTGAGTGTGCCATCTGGTCTTATCGCGTAGAGATAACCTGACCCCACGTATATCGTGCTATCTTTACCTATCGCTGGACTCGAATACACATAATATCCTGTTTTGTACTTCCACTTGAGTGTGCCATCTGGCCTTATCGCGTAGAGGTAATGATCCACACTCCCAACGTAGACCGTACCATCTTCCCCTATCGCTGGACTCGACTCTACCCAACCACCTGTTTCGTACTTCCACTTGAGTGTGCCATCCGGGTTTATCGCATAGAGGTAATGATCATCGCTCCCAACGTAGATCGTGCCATCTTTACCTATCGCAGGGCCGGAATCAACATAATATCCTGTTTCATATCTCCACTTGAGTGTGCCATCGGGGTTTAGAGCGGAGAGGTAATGATTTCGAGTCCCAGCGTACACCGTGCCATCTCCCCCTATCGCTGGACTCGAATCCACATCCCATCCTGTTTTGTACTTCCACTTGAGTGTGCCATCTGGCCCTATCGCCGGACTCGAAGGAGTGAAGGTGTATCCCATCTTTTAATGGCATTACGGTAATACTGCCCGCCAATCCATCCTTTGACCAATGACCATTCGAGTCTGTAAATACGAATGAACCCCCACCGAACGAGATCCTCACCCCGGATACAGGAGTCCCACCCGGAGTCTTCACGTATCCAGAGACCGTATACGTTGGTTTTGCTTTTGTAGTGGATACCCCAGCTGCACATCCTGCAAGCACGATCGCCAGAGAGAGCAAACCAATCGATGAGACAACCCAGATGGACTTCAACCCATATGCCCATATCATCTATTTACTCTTCTTTCTCAAACTCCTCCTTCTCTTGCTTTTGACCATCTTTTGGATCTCTTTATGAATCTTCCTTATCTCTTCTCGTTCGGATCGTGGTTCATCTCGCAGAATTCTTCTGAGATAGCGTAGGTCTTCTCGCTCGTATTTCAAGCCTGAATTTTTGGAAAATGCCTTGAGAAGTCCCTTCCATCCGTATTTGAGTATGAACGCTGTTATCAATATGAGCACCAGAATACTCATCCATATGAATATCATCGATACTCGATATTTCGAAAACAGAATGAACGATATCAAGGATAAGATCAGGAGGATATCGAGTTTCATACTTCCGGAGAGGTGGGGTAGAAAGAAGCCGTTATGGGTTATCAGAGCGAAGAAGAAAGGCTTGGGTAGTAGAAAGACAAGGGCTATGGGTTCTATCGGGAAAAATATGCAATAGAACAGCAGAAAGCAAATCTTTAAGAACTCAAAAAAACCACTTATACTCGCCAGTAAGGTCAGTCCGTAGAGGGCAGCGATTGCCCAGGATTGAACTAACCCCCTATTCCAGAGGATGGTGATGAATATTAGAAGAGGCAAATCCAGGATTAATGAGTGCCACCACCTCAGGCGGAAGATACCAACCTTTTTTCTCGCAGCAGTTTCAACAGGATCACCTGTACTGCCTCTTCCGGGGATACCAGTAGAAAGTTTATCCGTGTCCTTCTCAACTCCTTAGAGATATCTTCTACCATCTCTCGATATCTTCTCAGATGGATTTGAAGAAGCATCTTTTCAGTTTCTCCCAATTCTTCGACTTTTATCTCCTTTTCAAACCACGGTGCAAATGGAGAGACAAGGAATATACGACAATATTTCTTCTCGAATACCTTCAATATCTTGAGAATCGGCTCCATTGCCACCTCTTCCATATCCGACAATATAACGAGCATGGTTGCTCCCCTCACTTCCTTTAACGAATTCTTCAAAGCCTGCTTGAACTGCATCGTCTTATTCCCGGATTTCACTTCTCTTTCGAGGAATTTCCGATATACCCTCACGAAATCGAGATAGAGATTTCCCTTGTTGGAAGGGCATATCTCCTCCATCTCAGCCTCATCAAAGAGAGACAAGGATACCCTATCCTTTGAGCGCAGGAATACCTTCACCAGAGCATCGAGGATCTCGAAGGAAAGGTCTATTTTTCTCTTCCCAGGAACCCCGAGTTTCATGGTCAATGAGACATCGAGTACACCGATGAGAGTTACAGGTATCTCGTCTTCATACTCTCGTGTCATCAATTTTCCCAACCTTGCCGTATTCTTCCAGGCTATGTATTTGAACGAATCACCATAAGTGTATTCGCGAATCTCCCTCAATTCTGAGCCCATTCCTCTTTGTCTTATGAGATTCATTCCTGTTATTCCACGATGGAATCCCAGTTTTCCCAGAGTCCGCGAGAGGGATATGTCAGGTACCACAATCCGTTTTTCTCTTGATTCGATAAATCGCTCCGTTGAGAAAAATCCTATGGGGCTGAATATCCTGATGAATATCCCTGAAAATTCTAAAAGTCCTATATTTTCGATCTCAAAACTCATTGCTTCTCTATGATCATTTCCAGGGGGTATAACCACCTTGAAGGAAGAAAGTATATTCCTGAAATCTCCAGTTATGACATCGAGCAGACTGATCTTCATTCTGTATCTCGTATTATTTATGAGATGTATGAAATATTCAAACCGTGATCCAATAACGTAGTAAGGTGTTTGAGGAAGTTCCCGTACCACACTCAGTTTTGCAGGTTTCACCATAAGCGAAAAGACAACACCATCCCACAAAATCACTATCAACATGCCACCTGTTGCCATGTAAAGCCATCTTTCCGAGGCGAGCATGCCAGCGGTGAAGAGGCAGAAGAGTGTGAATATGAGCAGGGATGTCTTCCGCGGGAGGATGTTTTTCACTTTTTCATCCCTTTCTCGTATACTTTCATAAGCACATCTTCTACCTTGATACCCGATAATTCTGCTTCGGGCTTCAAGAGCAATCTATGCCTG
>QNAT01000265.1 GCA_003641555.1 Thermotoga sp. | reverse complement strand
TGCTGGGTTATAAATAATAAGGTGTAAGGAGTGATCACTTTGCCAAGAATAGCAAGAACGCCAGGCGAGGGTAAAGAGGAATTAAAGAATGCAATTGAGCGATTCATGCAGAATGTTTTAAAACATATGCCGCCAGCGAAGCGCGAGGCAGTACTTAAGGAGATAGAAAAAGGACGTGCGGTTAGGTTTCAAAGATCATCATGAGTTGAATAGATACATTTCTTCTTCTGCCTTTCTGCGAGCATACTGTTTAATGGTTTTGGGAGTTACTTCTCCATAGATCTCTCGTATTTCATCATAGTATGGATTGGACTTCACACGATAGTAACTATCGTCTGTTTTTACGAGTGTATTACCAAAGATACCAGACTTCTTTATCAGCTCGATCCATGCTTCAGTTCGCTTCTGAATCTCTTTTTCGTGAGGATCTTCTTTGACTTCAAGTGGTATGACACGACCTGTGTCTGTTACCTTTCCTTTATCGTAGATTCCAGACAACGTTCTTACCTTGGTTTGAACGATTTGGTTGTTTAGTAATCCTTTCCTCAACTTAGTTTTAAATTTCATGAATTCTAAGTATTGGTACGCTCCGGGTGCAATTTCTGTACTGCTATAGGGTATCCCCTTGATTTTACGTTCATCGTTCCAGATGTAACTTTTTGCTCCTAAGATTGCTACATTTCTACTTTCCTTTTCTATTTTCAGATACCCCAGCTTGGAATTGTCTATTCGAGATGTTAAGTTTTTAAAACCTTTCTGATTGACAAATAATGAATCAGTATCCATATAGTAAACATTCTGAGGCTCAGCGAGCTCTATATGTCTATATAAATGAACACGTGCATAGCTGGTTACATGAGCAGCTATGGCTATGAAACTGTTGAAAGAAGGCTCTCTGCGTTCCTTCTTATATACCTTGCCGGCAAAACGTATATACTCAACATCACCACTGGCTGTGGATACCATGTTTTCATTTACTTCATCATCGCTGATTTCATTGGGGTTTGCTTCAATCATCTCAGCAGTACGCTGGCCAAATTTGCCATATAAGGAGTTGAGGAACAGCTTTGACATTACATAGGTTGCCTTATCTCCACTTTGCTTTGCCTGGTTCTTTATCTTATAAAAGAAGTCAACATAATCAGCAAAGATAAGCGCTTTTCTGTAGACAAATACCTTGTCGCAGAGGTTTACTGAATCCTTTTCTAAAGCCAGGAGTACTTCTGGGGTTGCATACCAGCCGGTGAAATGTCCTATCGGAAATATTACCTTATCACCACGATAAGGTAAGATCGGTTCTTTTGTCTCAATTTCGAGATGAGCTATAACTGCGTACTTCTTGCATAACTTCTTTAGCTCGCGCAAAGTCGGATTTGGCCAAGTGCCTATGTATTGGATAGGATATTCATATTCTCTCATTACATACGGGTACATGCTATTAATATCCAAGTAATATAGCTTCTCAGGTACTCGACCAATATACCAAGCTTCAGTTCTACCGCCATAGTAACTTGCAATTTCTGCATCTATAACAGGATCTATGTTATGTATATAGATCTTCTCTTTCATGAATCTATGACGGTAGGCATTAAAGGCTTGACCAGGTAAAGTAATAGCAAAATTACCTAAGTCATTATCCCTGATAAACATGAAGTACTTCTGCAACGCAGCAGCTAACACAGCTACGTCTCGTTCACAATACTTAAACCAGGTATCATCACTTTCATTCCATTCTGGCATTGAGAGTTTACTGAGGCCAGCAAATTCTCCAATACGTTTCAGCGAGAATGGGAAATCGAGAATGTATCCGCAAGTACGATCGTTTTCTGGCCTTTTTGCCATTTCATGTAATAAGCACGATCCTGAACGAACCATTTCTTTATCTCATACTTATGACTTTGAAGATAGTCTATAGCACGGGACACAGTTACGTCGTAGTCTATGTTGTGTGCAAATACGTACAATCTTTGTCTTTCTTTAGTATGACTTATGATCCAATCCCACAAAGCAACCGGATCTCGAGTTTTGACAATACGAACCGGATCCGGATAACGGGTGGAAGTCCTATCGTAAAAATAAGCAACAGCAAGCCTGAAAACGTGTTCTTGTCCGAGCGGATGTTTCTGAGGCAGGGTTTCAGTGTCAAAGACAACATAAAAGTAAGGAATTACAGTTCCGCGGTTCTCCTTGAGAACATGAGCACGGCGTCGCATGCTCATCACCCCCACTATTGTAACACGGATATGTTTTTCCAACCCATTACAGGCATAATCCCCCTGATCTCTATCTCGCCGGCTTGTATCCGGTACTTCATCTTATTTATTGCTTTTTCCTCGAGTTCTGCTCGAGTATAAACTTGCTCTCTATCCGGTACAAGCTCGCCAAATTCATAGTGTTCGTGCGCGACTGTTACGTAAACTCGCTTCTCTTGCTGCTTCTCACGATCAAAAACATTAACTTGAAAGACAGTCTGATAACCGCCTTTTTTACGCCAGTAGTTAGGTACGTATCTTTCCTCGGATATTGTCATGTCGCGGCGAGTGTACCTCATTTTCTGACTTTCAGTGAACGCTTTTTTCCAATAATCCCAGTCCTGGCTGTATTCGATCATTCTGTAACTCAACCCGGATTCTTTTAAAGTACGATAAAACGTCCATTTACGTATGCCTGTAGTTACGCCTTTTGCAACAAAAGGTTGAGCAAGACGCTGTGCCATGCTCATTTGGTTAGCTGGTTTTCTCATATGTCAACACCCTACATAAAGCGCCTAAAGTCCAAGATCAGATTTTCGACATTATAGAGAATCTCAGCCACTTTCTGCATGTAATCAGCGTGCTGCTCATGACCCTGACTTCTATATGCTTCTTGCAGCAACACTATATGAGACAGTGCGCGATCAGTTGCTTTGTAAGCAGCCTCGATCTCACGTAATGCCCATTTCCGATCAATCTTTATAAATTCATTCTTGTTTTCCTGCATCATTATCGCTCCTTTCTATACTGTCAACCGCCATTTCGAGGATACTCCGGACAAAAGCTGATAGTTTCAGTCCGGTTTTACGTCTCAACTTTTCCAACCGTTCGTATAGCTCTGGTTTCATGTAAACCTCGATCTTGACCAATCCTGCATATAAATGGGGCATTCATAACTCACCCCCTTTCAACTGGCGGTATATTTTTACAAGTTTCTGAAAATAGTATGGATCCGTAGCATATCCATGAACTTGCAGTGCCAAGAAGTATAGAAACGGTTGATCACGATACTGCCATGCCACTGGAAAACGGTC
>QNAT01000264.1 GCA_003641555.1 Thermotoga sp. | reverse complement strand
GTGCAGGATGGGTGAAAGAGGATGAATTATGAAGATGTGGGTTTAAAGAGAGAAGAATACGATGAGATCTGCAAGAGATTGAAGAGAAGCCCAAACGATGTGGAATTACTGCTCTTCTCTGCGATGTGGTCCGAACATTGCGGTTACAAACATTCGAAGGCGCTCATCAAGAGATATTTCAGGGCAAATACCGAAGAAAATGCAGGAATAATCTGGATAAGCGATGATATTGGAATTGCGTTTAAGGTGGAGAGTCACAATCACCCAAGTGCCGTGGAACCATTCCAGGGTGCTGCTACAGGAGTTGGTGGGATCATAAGGGATATCATCGCTATGGGAGCGAGACCGATAGCCATATTGAATTCCCTCGCTTTCGGCTTACCGAAGAACAGGAAGACGAGATATCTCCTCGAAGGAATCGTTTCAGGGATCAGTAGTTATGGCAATTCCATAGGTGTTCCTACCGTTGGAGGAGAGGTTAGATTCGATATCTCATATGAAAACAACCCACTCGTTAACGTGATGGCAGTGGGTGTTCTCAAACGTACAACTGCGAAAACCTCAAGGGCAAAGGGAGTGGGAAATTCTCTCATACTCGTGGGTTCAAAGACAGGAAGGGACGGCATACACGGAGCATCTTTTGCCTCAAGAAAACTTCGAGAAGGGAGTTACGAGGACAGGCCATCCGTGCAAGTTGGGGATCCCTTTACCGAAAAGAAGCTCATAGAGGTCACACTCGAGCTGTGCTCTCTGCCGCAGGTAGTAGCAGTACAGGATATGGGAGCAGCTGGGATATTGAGTTCTTCATCGGAAATGGCAAGAAAAGGTGGGATGGGGGTAGATCTCTTCTTAGAGAAAGTTCCTTTAAGAGAGAAAATGACCCCTGCAGAGATCATGCTGAGTGAGTCACAGGAGAGGATGCTGTTCGCGGTGGAAAAGGGGAAAGAAAAAGAGATATTCGAGTGTGGCGAGAAATGGGAACTCGATGTGGCGAATATCGGTGTGCTAACGGATACGGGTAACATGAGGCTTTATTGGCATGATGAAAAAGTGGCGGATGTCCCTCTTTGCGTATTGGTAGATGCGCCGAGTTATGAAAAAGAGAGTTTTTCGATATCCAGATCCATGCCATCGCTTCCTATGGTGGACGAGCCAGTGAATCTGGAGGAGATATTCTTGAAACTCCTATACGACCCAACCATATCTTCTAAGAGATGGGTATACACTCAATACGACCACATGGTTGGTACGTCGACCGTTGTCCTACCTGGCGATGCAGATGCCGCGATCATGTCGCTCGGAGAGGGAGTGAAGGGCATAGGGGTCACCATCGACTCGAATGGGAGATATTGCAATATATCTCCCGAAGAAGGTGTGAAGGCGGTGTTGTTCGAAGCATATGCGAATCTCATTGCCAGTGGCTGTAGACCCCTGGGAATAACGGATGGCTTGAATTTCGGTGATCCCGATGACGATAGGATCTATCATCAATTCTCCGAAACGATACGAGGTATTGCAGAAGGATGTGCAATCCTCAACATTCCCGTTACAGGTGGAAACGTATCTTTTTATAATAGATTCGAAGAAAAATCCATTTACCCCACCCCAGTTATAGGCATGGTGGGAAAGTGCTTGAATGTTACCAGAGGTGTGAAATTCGCGTTTGACACCGAAGGAGATAAGGTGTACGTCGTTGGTGAACCCGTTCGAGGACAGGTCAACAGTGGAAGTGTATACAGGAAATACGTTGAGGGCGAGGTAGGCAGTGTATTTCCCAACGTAGATTGGTACAGGATAAAAGAGGTATTCGATTTTATGCTCTCTTGTGTAGAGAAGAACATCTTCACAACCGTACATGACATTTCTGACGGAGGGCTGGCGATCGCCGTAGCGGAATGCTGCATATCTGGAAAGATGGGCTTCATCTGGGAAGCAGGAGAACCAAACGCAAATACACTCTTCGAAGAGATACCAGGAAGATTCGTGGTATCTATACCGAACTCGAAATGTAGAGTGTTCGAGGAGATGGCACATGAGGACGAGATCCCATTTGAAGAAATAGGGAGTGTGGGAGGCACAGACGCAGATTTCAAGGTATTCAAATTGCCGATCCCCATACTCACGAATATATACGAAAGTGCGTTAAAAGAGGAGTTGGATCTGCATTGACTCTGCATGAGAATTGTGGAATATATGGAGGTTTTGTGAGAGGTGGCAACATATCCTTTGAAATATACAGGGGATTGTTTGCGCTTCAACACAGGGGTCAGGAAGCAGCAGGGATCAGTGTTTCTAATAGAGGCAAAATTATAACACACAAGGGACTCGGTTTGGTCAGAGAGGTCTTCGACGAGGAGAGTCTTGATAAACTCGGAGGTGATCTCGGTATAGGGCATGTCAGATACTCCACCGCAGGTGAATCCTCCACTGTTATGAATGCACAACCACTTATGCTCGAATATCTTGGCCAGAGAGTAGCGATCGCACACAACGGTAATATAGAGGATTTTACTCTTCTCCGCGAAAGACTTGAAAGAGACGGTACCATAATGCTTACGAATTCTGATACGGAGTTGATATTTCACTATCTCGTAAGGAGGTTCAAGAAACCACCAGGGAAATGGGAACCGAAGGAGATCGCCGAATATCTCTTCTCCACACTAAAAGGTGCTTACTCACTCCTCTTTCTCTTTGCAGATAAGGTGGTTGCTATAAGAGATCCAAAAGGATACAGGCCATTATGGATCTACGAAGGAAAAGGAATGAGATTGTTTTCGAGTGAAGATTCAGCCTTTCCGGAGGGTGGGAAGAGAACGGAGATGGGAAGTGGCTCTTGCGCCGTTATAACTCCTGAAAGTCTTCGCTATGAGAAGATAGCAGACGATGTAAAGAGGCAGTGTATCTTCGAATACGTGTATTTCGCTCGGCCTGACAGCAAGATCTTTGGTAGAAGTGTTCATCTTATGAGGGAGAGATTCGGTGAAAGGTGCGCTATGGAGAATCCTGTAAACGCAGATATAGTTGTCCCCGTTATGGATAGTGGGCTTTCAGCAGCTTTGGGGTTTAGTAAATACACAGGTATTCCATTGGAAGCGGGTTTGATGAGAAATAGATGGGTTGGAAGGACGTTCATAAAACCACAGAATAGAGACGAGAGTGTTGCAAATAAGATCTCTGCTGTATCTGATGTGGTGAAGGAAAAGAAGATCGTTCTCGTGGACGATTCGATAGTTCGCGGTACGACGTCGAGGAAGATCGTTTCCATGCTGAGAAAAGCAGGGGCGAAAGAGATACACTTTCGTAT
>QNAT01000263.1 GCA_003641555.1 Thermotoga sp. | reverse complement strand
GTTCAACCATAAATTCACCTGAGTTTAAGAGTTTATGGATTATGACTCTATCAACTCGTTCTCCACGGTAACCTTAACATCTTGAATGCTTACAAATCTTCCAAAATTATATCACAACTCATAGGCATAAAAATACTCATCGCAATATTGCTCTTCCATGTTATATAATAGAGTTATGAATAACACATTCGATGAGGACGAATTAACAGGAAAAGCATACGATGCAAGGATATTTAGGAGGATAATGACCTATATCTTACCCTTCAAATTCACTTTTATTTCAGCCATTTTGCTCTTACTTCTCGGTAGTGGTCTTCAGGTTGTTCAACCCTACTTGACAAAAATCGCTGTAGATAAATACATAATCAAGGGGGATTTCCATGGCTTGATTCGATTTGGATGGTTGTTCTTCGGGGTTATCTTTTCTATGGGAATAACCATCTTCTTTCAAAGATATATCTCTAATATGTTGGGTCAGAAATTCATGAAATCACTTCGCATGGCAATATTCACGCATTTACAAGAACTTTCTCTTTCTTTCTTCAACAAGAATCCGATAGGACGTCTGGTAACCAGAGCAACCAACGACGTTCAAGCGATAAATGAGATGATAACATCCGGAGTCATAGCTTTAGTCGGAGACGTCTTCCGACTCAGTGGAATAGCAGTGGTCCTTTATCTACTGAATCGGGAACTTGCACTTCTTACATACATCTTCATACCACTGCTCATCATTGCGAGTTTTATATTCAGAAAATATGCAAGGGTAACTTACAGAGAATCGAGGAGAAGATTGGCCAAACTCAATGCGTTTCTTCAGGAGTCTATATCCGGGATGAGTATCATTCAAGTATTCAACAGAGAGGCAAGGATGAAGGCAAGATTCGTTCGTTTGAACAACGATTACTTGAAGATAAACATGAAAAGCATATTGATTTATTCACTCTTCTATCCCAGTGTGGATTTCATTCTAAACATAACCCTGGCTCTTATCCTCTACTTCAGTGCGAGCATGATATTGAAAGCCACATTAACTATAGGTGTGCTCGTTGCTTATATTCAATATATAGATCAGTTCTTCGAACCGATAAGGGACCTGAGCAACAAATACAACATAATGCAGCAGGCAATGGCATCGAGTGAAAGGATATTTAAACTTCTGGATACAAAGGAAATAATACCAGATTCTAAATATCCTGTGAAATCCGAGCAGACCAAAGGAAACGTAAAATTTGAACACGTTTGGTTTGCCTACAACGATGATGATTACGTACTCAAGGATGTCTCTTTTGAGGTCAAGGCAGGTCAGACATTTGCCATAGTCGGAGCAACAGGAGCAGGTAAGACATCTTTGATGAATCTTCTCTTCAGATTTTATGATGCGAACAAGGGAAGGATACTCATAGATGATATAGACATCAGAAATTATGCTAAAAGAGACATTCGAAAACGTATGGCAATAGTTCTCCAGGATGTCTTCCTATTCATGGGAGATATAAAATACAACATTAGGTTGGGAAACTCTGAGATCTCCGATGAAAAGATCCAGGAATGTGCAAGAGATATAGGAGCAGATGAATTCATAAAACGATTGACTAATGAGTACGATGAACCGATAAGGGAGCGAGGTGCGACTCTTTCAGTGGGACAGAGACAACTCATCTCTTTTGCACGTGCCCTTGCCTTTAATCCGCAGATCCTCGTTTTAGATGAAGCAACTGCAAGTATAGACCCTGAAACAGAGTCTTTGATCCAGAAGGCGATGAAACGATTGATGAAAGGAAGAACATCTATAATAATAGCTCATAGATTGTCGACAATAAGAGATGCCGATAATATAATAGTAATAGATAGGGGAAAAGTAGTCGAGAATGGAACTCATGAAGAACTCATGAAACTCAAAGGGGTGTACTACAAACTCTACATGTTACAGACACTCGAACTCAAACGAAAAGAAGCATAAGGAGGTTTTATGCCTATCAAAACTGTTGTAATCTTCGGCACCAGGCCTGATGCCATAAAGATGGCTCCGATAATTAGATGTTTAGAGCAAGATGATAGATTTTCGCTAAAGACCATTTCTACCGCCCAACATCGTTCAATGTTAGATGATGTTTTGAAGGTCTTCAATATAAAGCCGGATTACGATCTAAACGTTATGAAAGCAAGACAAACCCTTCCTCAACTAACTGGTAATCTGATATATGCTCTCGATAAGATATTCGCCAATGAAGGGTTTGACCTTGTTCTCGTTCAGGGAGATACCACCAGTACATTCGTAGGGGCGTTGATCTCATTTTACTATCATACAGTAGTAGGACACGTCGAAGCAGGCCTGAGAACAGGGGATAAATATCATCCCTTCCCTGAGGAAATGAATAGGAAGATAACAGGTGTCCTTGCTGATATTCACTTTGCTCCGCTGCAGAGCAATAAAGAGTATCTCTTGAGAGAAGGTGTGTCAGAAGAGGATATATACGTTACAGGCAATACAGTGGTAGATGCGATCCTGGCTGCTTCAAAAAAACCCTTTTTTCCTTCTAATGAACTGAAGTCTATCTTCAAAACGAATAGGAAGATCATATTGATAACAGCACACAGACGGGAAAATTGGGGGAAACCTCTCGAAAACATATGCAAAGCAATTTCTCTGCTCGCACGCAGATACCCTGATCTTGAGTTCGTCTATCCCGTTCATTTGAATCCTGCGGTAAGAGAGATCGTCTTTCCAATTCTTTCTTCACAACCGAATATCCTTCTCATATCTCCTCTCGATTACATTACTTTTTCTCATCTCATATCGAGATCATTTTTCATATTGAGCGATTCAGGGGGGATCCAGGAAGAAGCACCAACTTTTAAAAAACCTGTACTTCTTCTTCGAGAAACTACTGAAAGACAAGAAGCTGTGAAATGTGGTAGTGTCAAACTGGTAGGAACGTCAAAAGATAAGATATACGAAAATGCGGTGAAGTTGATGGAAGACAGAAAATTTTACGATTCTATGTCTGTGAACGTTAGGAATCCTTTTGGAGACGGGAAGGTAAGCGAAAGGATTAAAAATGCCATACTTCATCATTTTGGCATTGCAAACGAATTTGAAGAATGGAACTAGTCAACTACCCCTCCCCTTATAGAAGAGGTTTTTCACCATCTTTGTCCGATTCACCGTAGGTGAATAACATTATGGGACTGCGTCCCATCGGACAAGACTAAAGTCATCGTACAATATAAATATGGAAATGAAAAAGCCAATAATGTTACACTACTTTTATGGAGAGCATCGTGGTTGGGTAAGCAGGGTAAAGTCAAAACGATTATCAAATGATAATCAGT
>QNAT01000262.1 GCA_003641555.1 Thermotoga sp. | reverse complement strand
TATCTCTGCAGGGCAATTCTCTATCCTGATAGAAGCAATGGTATTATATATGCGCTCTGCTATCTCTTGTGCCCTCTTTACTCCAACGTTTTCAAGAATTACTACGATCTCATCTCCCCCGTATCTCGCAACTATGTCATTCGAACGAACAGCAGAAGTTACAGCCCTGGCAACTTCTTTTAAGACAATATCTCCAATTTTATGTCCATATTTATCATTGAATGCTTTGAAATCATCTACATCCATCATCATTAAAGATATAGTTTTCCCTACGTTTAGTGCCTCATATTTCCTTACCAGATTTTCGGCGTATTGATAGAAGTACGTATGATTGTATAAACCCAGCATCTGGTCTTTCACGGATTTGAGTTTTACTTCTTTATATTTCGATGCGTTTTCCAGAGCAAGTGCCGATTGATCTGCAAATATCTCTAATATCCTTATGACATCCAGTTTTGGAATCCTTCCATCTCGGGGTTTATCTACAGATATATATCCCCACTCCTTATTGTTGAAACCCACAATTGGAACTAATAAATTATCACCTGGATGCCAGGCATCTTCGCCCTTTTCGATCTCTATATCTGGAATATAAAAATGATCATCTAATATGATCTTATCATGTGGTATGAAAAATGAGTTGCTAATGCAAAACTTTTCATCCATCACAGTCTTTACCATTTCTATAGTAGGTGTCCTTTTCTTCAAGCGTTCATATTCTTCTGGAGGTAAGCCTGCCTGAGCCATCCTCTTCACCATACCACTTTCGTAGTCGTAGAGGCTTATCAAAACGAGATCAAAACCCAGTTTTTCTCTTATCGAATATGCTATCTCACTGAGTATAGATTCATATCCTCGTTCTATCTTTAGCTTTTTAAAAATCTTCAAAATATCCAGAAGTCTATCATAAAGTGTCCTCAGCTTCCATTCTCTTGCTTCAACCTTCATTCGGGATCCCTCTGCTCTCGTATAAAATGAAAGAGTAAAGATAACGAGAAAGATAATATAAGCGAGATAATAAACCGGGACAAGGGGTTTCCAGAAAGGCTTCAAATAAAGACTCTTGTATAATACAATTATGGGTAACACGCTTAAAACATATCCTGTCTCGAGAAAGAAGAGCTCCATGATAGCCTTCGAACTCCTCCACGAGGAACTCAAACCGTAATAAAGAATATCAAC
Organism: Thermotoga sp.; assembly: GCA_003641555.1. Classification (GTDB taxonomy): domain Bacteria; phylum Thermotogota; class Thermotogae; order B3-G13; family B3-G13; genus B3-G13. The sequence continues at coordinate 2,170 of QNAT01000262.1, read as the reverse complement.
CAATACGCTGTTGACCACCTTCATTGCTACTGCAGATAGCAAGAGAGCGAGCCAGAGATTGGTGTATTCGAATTGTCTGAAGACATAACTACCGCTGATGCCAACCAGAGCGAATTGAGCAGATAGAAATAGATAGTAAATATTAAATGTTTTACTTCTCACCGATGTATATACGAAACGGGGTAGATACGCGAGAAGGATTAAAAGTGCGCTCTGTATTGGAGGAAGTTTAACAGCATTCAGATAGATAAAAGGAAAAGCTGAGACTACTTTCATCCCATGAAATCTGATATCAAAAAGATCGGCTATCGTTAGTGATGCCATGAGTAAAATATTTTCAAAAAGATTACGGGAGAAAATGCTGGTAGAATCAGAAAAGTGGCTGAGTAGTATGAAAAGGGCAAAACCTACGGTTGAAAGAGTGTAAATATAGAAGAATTTTTTCTTCATTTAGAACTCACCACCTTTGCGGTCACCAATATGGTCAGTTCATGCTCTTCCATTCGTTCAGAATGAGCTTGAAAGAATTGACCTATAATAGGTAGTATACTGAAAAAAGGAACTTTAGTCACCATATCCGTTTCCATGTTCTTTATCAACCCCCCTATAACTATGGTACTTCCATCATTTACAAGGACATTAGTTCGAGCCTCTCTGGTCGATTCTACAGGAACGTTATCAGAATACCCGGAAACATTACTCACCTTTGTATAGAGATTCAGCAATATCTCATTCTTAGAGTTGACGTATGGAGTGATCTGGAGTTGTATACCTATGCTTAGAAAATTCACGATAATATTTCCATCTTTATCTCTTGTTTGGTATGGAATCTTGTCTCCCAGTAGTATAGTTGCCTCCTGTCCATTCAAAGTAGTTAAACTCGGTTGGGATAAGACCCTTGAATTACTGAGAATCCTTTTCAGATCGGCACTGACACTAAAATTGCCGGGGAATTTATCGGCATTGGTTGTGAATAGATAATCTCCTCCATTGCCAAATGGATTCAATTGTATCTTATTCGTATCTTTTATCCAGGATAACATCACCTTCTTATTGTAATCATTACTGAGGTCTGTATCGAGGATTTTCGTTTCTATCATGACTTGCTTCGGACGTTTATCGAGTTGTCTCACTATATCATTTACTTCTTCAATTACCCTTTTATTTCCTTCGACAACCAGGAGATTCATCGCTTTATCAACGTAAACTGTAACATCAAAGAATTTCAGAACGTCTTTGAGCGCATCCACATTGTATTTGATATCGTATACAGCTCTTATTTTACTATTTTTTGATTTTGCTTTTATTGAGTAAGTGTTTCCAACACTCTTCACGTCATAACCATAGGTATCTTTCAATATATCGATGAAAGAATCAAAGGTTATATCTTTTACAACAATGGTTATGGTATCCGTAACGTTTGTATCGACCACACAGTTTTTATCCATACGCTTCGCTACACTCAAGATCACATCTCTTGCGCTGGCATCGCTTACATCTATGGATAATTTGTTTCCCACCATTTGAATTCCCTCTTCGAGTGTATTTGGAACGGTTGTAGGAGTAGCTGAAATAATAGGAGTCGAAGCGGAAACAGAAGTATTTGTCGATGAAAGGGCAAACCTCATTATCGTATCTTTTGCCTCTTTCAAAGAGGTAATACCCTGAGATCTTAATAATATCATATTCAGGGAAGGGCAGGTCTCCACCTTAACATCGGGATACAAAAATGTAATCGCTTTTTTTACACTGCCTGCATCTCTTTTGTTCATTTTTATGTCAATCTGTTCGACATGCCAGCCTGTCTCAGAGGTTGAATCGTGTGTAGTAGTCTTTCTCGTAAAGACCTTTATCTGCTTATCCCATCTTTCTACATCTTTCTTTGCAGACTCAACCTCTGATTTACTGCCCTTTATGAGTAACATGTTAAATTTGTCTGAGGCAAAAGTCTTAACGCGGGGGTATAAAAAATCGATCAAATCTTTTATTGCCTTTGCACTCACACTGGATAAGGCAAGTTCTTCAGTATAAGGTTGAGGGGGCTTTGTCTTTTCAATGACGGCAGATTCAGGAACAGATACATCGAGTTTTTTGCCAATAGATTCAGCGATCTTTATTCTTTTCGGGGTTCCCTTGAAGAAGATCGTTTTTGTTTTATCATCGTATACAC
>QNAT01000261.1 GCA_003641555.1 Thermotoga sp. | reverse complement strand
CGAAGTTCCATAATGTTATTCACCTATGGCGAATCGGACAGGTTTAAAAACCTGTCCCTACGATTTTTTGAAACGATCGTATCTTAACATTCTATTTTCAAATACCAATTTTATGTTCATTTCTTTTGTCTTGATACAAAAGAAACGAACCAAAGAAGAGATCGAGGCTATACACATGACTTGTAGATCACAATAATAGATCTCATTGTACGACTTTTATCCTCGCTATGTGTCCTTCATCGAAGCAATTCGAACCGATGTAAAAATACAGATCATATTCGCCCACTTTTTGGAATACTTCTTTTAACCTTCTTATAGGCACCATTATCTTTCCATCAGAATTAAGTGATTTAGAACACAAGATAACCTTTTCCCCTGATTTGGTATCTTTCACCAGTAGTGTTGCACGAAGCATTCCCTGGGTATTATCGTCTGATTGTAAGGCAAAAGAATTAAGGGTATCGACGAGCATTTTATCAAAAAAAGTAAATCTAAAGGTGAGAGCTTTAAGAGCATCGAGTTTCAGCACACTGGGAGAATCAAGCACACAGCTTTTAACTATCGGACGCACGTAAAAGCACAACTCTATAGTTGGTTTATTGTTATAAAATACTGGTACTCCCGCATCCAACTCTACTATTATCTTCTTCTTGCTACCCCAGGAGTTTCTCAATACATCACGAAAGTCCATCTGAAAGTGATATTGCTTTTCTTCCTTCTTCAGAGAGATACTTCCCTTATCTATCGTCAGCCAGGTATCTCCGGAAAGCATCTTTGTTCTCACTTTGATAACGGGCTTTAATCCCCTCTCCTCCAGGACATAATTCGCTGGTAAATAGTAATCGCTCCATTCAATTGCCTTATTAGTCGATATGGATATGGAGGCTCTTGGTTCTACTCTCATTCAAACCTTTTGGACAGAGCATGAAGACAACAACAATACGAGAAATAATATTAAAATTATACCGCAGAAACCAAATATTTTCATTTTCTCAGGGTATCCATATCTCTGTGGGAAGTTTTTTTCATCCCATAATCACACATTTTGAAAAAGGGACAAATATCGCATCTCGGATTCCTGGGTTTACATATCATCCTACCAAATTGCACGAAAAGGTAGTTCACATCTCCCCACCTCTTTTTTGGGATGCACCTTTCCAGTTCCTTTTCAGTATGATAAGGGTTTCTGGTATTAACTATACCAATTCTATTGGATATCCTATGTACATGAACATCAACAGATATAGCGGGTTTATCAAATGCGCGTTCTAACACTATATTCGCAGTCTTCCTGCCGACTCCCGGAAGAGATATCAATTCTTCCAGAGTATCTGGAACCTTACCGTTATATTTTTCAACGAGTATACCAGCAGTTTTAATTATATTTTTTGCCTTGTTCTTTGGCATACCAGCTGGTCTTATGAGTTTTTCTATTTCATCAATGGAAGTATGGCTCAACTGGTATGCAGAGGAATAAACGGAAAAGAGCCGTTCAGAAGCCCTTTTTGTATTTTCATCTCTCGTTCGTTGAGATAGCATAGTAGATATTAAACACCTGAACGGCTTTTCCCTTTTCTTTTCCCCAAATGTTTCTTTCAGCCTATCGAGTATGAAACGAATGTCTTTCATCGGAATTTATCGTTTGCTTATACTATACAGAGCACTCATTCCCGGATATATTGCAGCACTTCCAAGTTCATCTTCTATCATCATCAATCTGTTATATTTCGCTATCCTTTCACTTCGTGATATAGAACCAGTCTTGATAAATCCTGTATTCATAGCCACTGCAAGGTCTGCTATGAAAGTATCTGTTGTTTCACCTGATCTGTGTGAAACAACCGCGGTCATACCGTGTTTTTTCGCATAATCTATGGTATCGAGTGTCTCTGTAACCGTCCCTATCTGGTTCAACTTTATCAGGACAGAATTGGAAGCTTTTAGTTCCACGCCTTTACTGACTCTCTTTATATTTGTCACGTACAGGTCGTCTCCTATGATCTGAACTCTATCACCCAATTTCTCTGTCATCCTTACAAAACCATCCCAATCATCCTCTGCGAATGGATCTTCGATGATAATAATAGGATATTTATTCACCAATACCTCGTAGTAATCGAGTAATTCGTCTGCTGTCTTTTCCTCTCTATCTATGGAATATTTTGAGGTATTTTCACTGAAAAACGAGGATGCCGCAGCATCGAAGGCAACATAGATGTCCTTACCAGGTTCGTAGCCAGCCTTTTCTATGCCCTCTATTATTAGTTTTATTGCCTCTTCATTCGATGATAAGTTTGGAGCAAAGCCGCCCTCATCTCCGACGGAAGTTGCAAGCCCATGTGATTTCAATATGGATTTCAGGGTGTGAAATACTTCAGATGCATATCTCATCGCCTCTGTGAAAGTCGATGCCCCTGCTGGAACTATCATGAATTCCTGAATATCGAGGGTGTTATCCGCATGCTTACCTCCGTTGACTATATTCATCATAGGAACAGGCAATTCCCGGGCATCAGCACCTCCCAGATATCTGTACAAAGGTAGCAATGAGGTCCGAGCGGATGCCCTTGCGACCGCCATAGATACTCCTAATATGGCATTTGCACCAAGATTCGTCTTATTTTCTGTCCCGTCCAGTTCGATCATGGCATTATCTAAACCAGCCTGATCGAATGCATTCATTCCAATGACTTTTGGAGATATCTTTTCGTTTACATTTGCAACTGCCTTCAGGACACCTTTGCCCAGATATCGTGATTTATCTCCATCTCTAAGCTCAAGTGCTTCATGTTTCCCGGTAGAAGCACCAGATGGGACCATAGCTGTTGCCGCCGTACCATCTTCCAGTTCAACACTAACTGCTACTGTGGGGTTACCACGAGAATCAAGGACTTCTCTTGCCTTTACATCTGTGATTTCAATGTAATTCATTCTAATTACCTCCTTATATTAGATTAGGGTTTTTGCAAAATTTGAAAACGCCAGTATGTAAAACCGCTATGTCAATCTATTTTTGATCCACCAATCTATGTTCATTTCTTTTGTCTTGATACAAGTCAAACGAATCAAAGAAAAGATCAAGGATAGTACAATGACTTTAGTTTTGTCCGATGGAACGAAGTTCCATAATGTTATTCACCTACGGTGAATCGGACAGGTTTAAAAACCTGTCCCTACGATTTTTTTGAAACGATCGTATCTTAACTTTCTATTTTCAAATACCTCTTTTTGTGATACCCATATTATGTTCATTTCTTTTGTCTTGATACAAAAGAAACGAACCAAAGAAAAAATCAAGGCTATGACGAAATTTGCTAAAATTCTTCGCAAAAAATATTAAAAATGGGTGGACTCGCTT
>QNAT01000260.1 GCA_003641555.1 Thermotoga sp. | reverse complement strand
TATTGGAAAAGTATAAATAAAAGGAGGCAAAATGATGAAAAGTTTGGAGGAACTCAAGCGCATAAAGGAAAAGAAGTTAAGAGATTTGAAGTTTAGAGATACGAATAAACGTGGTGAGATAATAGTAGCTATGGGGACCTGCGGTATAGCCGCTGGAGCGAAGGAAACCTTAGAGGCGATAATAAAAGAATTGGATGAGAGAAATATCAATGATTTTGCAGTTGTTCAATCAGGTTGTATGGGATTATGTGAGGTTGAGCCTACGGTAAAAGTGATCATAGATGAGAAACAACCGATTATCTACGGGCATGTAGATCCCTTAAATGCCCATAGAATAATAGAACAACATATAGTAAATGGTAAAGTAGTAGAGGACCTCGTTGTAAAGAGAGGAGATATATAAAAAGTTCGATGAAAGGATGAGTGATATGGCTGTTGTTACTAATACTATATTGATATGTGCAGGTGGTGCATGTATTTCTGCAGGAGAAAGAAGTGTAAAGGACACTTTGATCTCCAGATTAAAGGAACTTAATCTTCTGAATACAGTTAAGGTTATAGAAACTGGCTGCATGGGGGCATGTGATCTTGGCCCTATTATGGTCATATATCCTGAAGGCATATTTTACAAGAAGGTGACACCGAGAGATGTAGACGATATAGTATCCGAACACATATTGAAAGGAAGGCCTGTGAAAAGGTTACTCTATAAAGAACCCACAGGTGTAGTAAAAGAAAGGGCTCAAAAGGAGATCCCATTCTTCACGAAACAAGTTAGGATAGTAACGAGAAACATGGGTATCATAGCTCCAACCGATATAGAAGAATACATAGCACGTGATGGATATTTTGCCCTCGCCAAGGTTTTGACTAAGATGAGACCTGAGGAAGTAATAGCGGAGATCAAAAAAAGTGGTTTACGTGGTAGAGGAGGAGCAGGGTTCCCCACAGGATTGAAGTGGGAATTTACCCGTGAGTCTGAGGCAGATCAGAAGTTCATGATCTGTAATGCCGATGAGGGCGATCCTGGAGCATTCATGGATAGATCTGTCCTGGAGGGTGATCCTCATTCTATAATAGAGGGAATGACAATCGCAGGATATGCCATAGGAGCATCGCAAGGATATGTTTATGTTCGAGCAGAGTATCCCCTCGCCATAGAGAGATTGGAGATCGCTCTAAAGCAAGCCAGAGAATACGGTCTTCTGGGCAAAAATATATTCGACACCAATTTCTCATTCGACATAGAGATAAGGATCGGTGCTGGTGCGTTCGTATGTGGCGAAGAAACGGCGCTGATTCAATCGATAGAGGGAAAACGTGGACAACCAGTTCCAAAACCTCCATTTCCCGCTCAAAAAGGGCTATGGGGTAAACCGACCTGTATAAACAACGTTGAAACCCTTGCCAACGTAGCATCAATAATCTTGAATAGTGCAGAATGGTTTTCCTCCATAGGCACGGAAACCAGTAAGGGAACTAAGGTATTCGCTCTTGCTGGGAGTGTAAGAAATCCTGGACTCGTAGAAGTTCCTATGGGGATAACCTTACGGGAATTGATATTCGATATTGGGGGTGGAATACCTGGTGGAAAGAAATTCAAAGCGGTCTTGACTGGGGGCCCGTCAGGAGGCTGTATTCCGGCAGAGTATCTTGATACCCCTGTCGATTACGAATCTCTTACAAGTCTTGGAACGATAATGGGTTCAGGTGGAATGATCGTATTGGATGAGACTTCCTGCATGGTGGATGTGGCAAGGTTTTTCTTGCAGTTTACCGTGGATGAATCATGTGGTAAGTGTGTTCCATGCAGGGAAGGGACAAGACAAATGCTTGCAATCCTCAATAGGATAGTTGAAGGGAAAGGTAAAGAGGGAGATATAGAACTCTTAGAAAGACTCGCCACTGTGATAAAGCTAACAGCATTGTGTGGATTGGGACAAACTGCTCCAAACCCCGTTTTAACAACCATAAAGTATTTCAGGGATGAATATGAGGCACATATAAAGGAAAAGCGTTGCCCCGCACACAAATGTAAAGCATTAATACGCTACGAGATAGATCCAGAAAAATGCGTTGGTTGTACAGCATGCGCTCGTGTATGCCCTGTAGGAGCTATATCCGGTAAAGTACGTGAACCACACGTAATAGACCAGGATCTCTGTGAGAAGTGTGGGGTATGTGTTAACGTATGCAGATTTAATGCCATAAGAGTTATATAAAGCGTAATTGTCCAACCATAGAGGAAAAGTTGGATTTGAAAGGGCTGCTAAAACGGGCGTAATGAGATCTCAGATACTGCAGGATAATTTATACATCACGCACTGTATTTATCTGCTATTGCAGTTCGTATCTTTATCGCCTCTGTTTTATACCATTCATTCAGCGTTATTACCTTTTTTGTATGTCCACTTTCCACGATTATCTTATCATCTATTTGCGATACAACGTATTTCAATCTACTCTTTATTCTTTTTAAATTTTCGTTGTGTTGGCCTCTAATGGTATCGAAGAACTTCTGTGAAGCATATACAGTAAAAGAGTTTGATGAATTGGCTGGGTTATTTAATACAGATGAAAGCAACCTGTAATATACTTCTCCCTTTGCCATCTGTCCTATAGCAGGATGGAATGGTCCTCCAATAACATTTTTATATCCTTCTGGTGGAATGTAAAGGCCTATCCTTATGACTTCTATCTCTTCTGCCCAGAAGATGATCAACTCATCCGCCAGGAGTTCGATCGTTTCTTTCAGGTTCGGTGGCTTGTAAATTCTTTTTTTGTATAATGCCTCAAGTGGAGCATTTTTTAAGACGAGAGTTGGGTGAATCCTCACGGTGTCGGGTTGTAGATCGGCAACCTTTATTGCAGATATCAAGTCTGATAAATGCGTTGCCCCATACATACCTGTCATCAAATGTATGCCGGTTTCAAAACCGAATGATTTGCAAAGTGCTACCGCTTCTGCCACAGAAGCCGAGGAGTGTCCTCTACGATTGAGATGAAGTATATTATCATCCATGGATTGGCATCCTATCTCTATCGTTTTAACCCCGTATCTTTTGTAGATTTCTAAGAGTTCCGAAGAGAGTTCATCTGGGCGGGTCGACATCCTTATCGAATCCACTTTTCCATTTTCGATAAGAGGCCTTACCACGTTTAGATAGTCCTGCTGAAATTCTGGACTGAGTCCTGAAAAAGTTCCACCGTAAAAGGCTACCTGCACTTTACCTATTGCCTTCGGAGGTATATATGAGAGCCTTCTTTCTATATATTCTAACAGTTGTGAAGGCAAAAGCGATCGAACTACACCGGTTTCACTCACCTGGTCGCAAAAGAGACATCTGTGTTTACAACCT